>DUWA01000125.1 GCA_012840755.1 Mycoplasmatota bacterium
TATATAGAATCTACTAACTTACTAAAATGATTTATAATTTTTTCCTTATCCATATATTTATCTATTTCCAATACAATCATTGTTTGATTAGTTGTTTCAAAACTTCTTATCATCAAATTTTTATATTTTTCTATATCATCAAAGTTAGTAGTTAATTTTATAATCTCATTTATTTTATCATTTGCAATCATACAACGATCTATATTAATAACATCATAACTTTTTTTCTTATAATAGCCTATTCCTTTATCTATTTGAAGTGTTATTTTATTTCTATAATTTAATTTTTTATCACTTCTAACTATATCATTAACCTCTAATGAAATTTTTCCTATTTTTCTCATCAAATCTTTTACTTTTTGTTCTTTATAAATAAGTTGTTTATTATATTCATAATCCATAAAATCGCAACCGCCACAATCATTTGAATATTTACACATAGATTTTACTCTATCTTTCGAGCTTTCAATTATTGTAATTAATTCGGCTTCAATATAATTTTTCTTTTCTTTAACAATTTTAATTTTACATCTATCTCCTGGGAGTGTTTTTGGGATAAAAACTACCTTGTTTCCAATTTTGGCTATTCCTCTTCCCATATTATCTATACTATATACTAATACATCATGCATAATATCACCTTTTTCTTAAAATATTATATCATATTAATTTAATAACATAATTTTAACTTCAATGCCAATAATAATATTGAGGGATTATATGAACAATGATATAAAAAAAAACATTTTAGATAAAATCGGAAACTCTGAAGATGTTAAAATAAGAAGTTTTTCTGTATCAAACAATACAATTGATTGTATATATTTTGAAAGCATTTGCAGTGGAGACAAAATTAACAGTTTTGTCTTAAAATCTATAAGTAGAGATTATAAAAACAACTTTAAAATTGATGACTATTTTCAATATTTAAAAAACTCTGTTCCACATAACAATATTAACATACTATCTGATGTTAATGATATGTTATTATGCTTAAATAGTGGATTCTTGATTATTATAATTAATAATCAAAATGTAATTGCAGCAGAATGTAAAGCAGAACTAGATAGATCAATTTCTCCTTCTACAACAGAACCAACTTTAAGAGGTGCTAAGGACTCTTTTACTGAAAATTTTGCTATTAATATTGGGCTTATTAGAAGAAGAATAAAAGATCACAATTTACGTGTAGATTCGACACTAATAGGAAAAAGAACAAAAACAAAAGTGGGAATTTTATATTTAAAAGATGTTGTAGAAAATTATAAAATCAAGAAAATTAAAAAAATATTAGATACTATTAATATTGATGGTTTAAGTGATAGCGGTTATATAAAACAATTTATTGATCGACAAAAATCAGTTTTTCCTAAAATATTAAGCACAGAAAGACCTGATCTAGCGTCAATGTCATTACTTGAAGGAAAAATTGTAATCATTGTTGAAAACAGTCCTTTTTGTTTGATTTTACCTTGTTATTTTTCAACATTTTTTCACAATCCAGAGGACTATTATCAAAGCCCTATTAATTCTAGTTTTAATAGATTGATTAGAGTTGTAGGTTTTTTTATCACGTTATTATTACCAGCTTTATATATCGCTTTAATGACTTATGAAAACTTTATAATACCAGAAGAGTTAATGATAACACTGGCTAGCCAAAGAATAAACATACCATATCCTACTGCCTTTGAAGTCATAGTCCTTGAAATTATCTTTGAAATAATAAGAGAATGTGACACTAGAATTCCTTCTGATATCGGAACATCCATAAGTATAGTCGGTGGATTAGTATTAGGGGACGCTGCGGTGTCTGCAAATTTAGTATCCCCTATGGTTGTTCTAGTAATTGCAATAACCTCCGTTGCAAATTTACTATTTAATGATATTGATTTTGTAAATGCAATAAGATTTTGGAGATTCATGTTTATTTTTTTCGCGGCTGCTTCAGGAATTACAGGAATACTTGTATGCGGAATTATTTTTATTATAAAATTAAGCAGTTTAGAAATACTAGGAAACCCATATGTCGCTCCTTTCAGTCCGTATATAAAATCAGAACAGGTTGATAATATAATAATTAAAGAAAGAAGTAAGTTTAAAAAAAGATCAGTATATATTAGTTCTAAAAATATCAATAGAATAGGTGATAATAATGAGGAAATTTAAATTATTACTTTTTACTTTATTTTTAACTGGTTGTTATAACTATAAAGAATTAAACAATTTAAATATAGTATCAGGAATAACTATTGAACAAAATAATAGTAGTATTGTAATTAATCTTCTTATAAAAAACTCTAAGGAAGAATCCTTTATCGTATCAGAGGAAGGAAATAATGTTGAAAATATAATTTATAAGATTAACAATCAATCAAATAAAAATATATATCTAGATCACATCAACTTTATTATTATAAATAAATCGTTTGCTGAAAACAATATAAATCAATTAGTTGATTTTATAGTTAATAGACTTAGTAAATCTACATCTTTAGATATATATTTAACAGAAAACAAGGGCATTGATATTCTAGAAATACTGAACAATAAAGGAGTAAATTCAATTTCAAATTATTTGAATAACATCAATTCTTCTAAAGGTTTTAAAGAAATAATCTTTGACAATAAATATAATAATTTTATCAAAGATTATGTAGAGGACGGTATAAATCCAATAATTGGCATTTTAAATATTGATAATGATTCTCTTATGATTAACAAAGGAGCAATTTTAAAAAATGATAATAATATTGTTTTAATTAGTAAAGCTGAGTATGATATGTTCATGCTTTTAAAAAGAAAATCCAAACAAATATCAGTTGATTTAATTTGTGGAGATAAAAACGTTTCATTCACGCTGGAAAATATTAAAATTAATTATTCAATTGATTATAGTGCCAGCCCATTATCTATTAAATTCAATGTTTCTTTAGATTACCATTCAATAGATAATTTATGTATGAATTTTGATATTAATAGTTTATCAGAAAAGACATTACATGATGAAATTAATAAATCTATTAGAAATCTACAAAAAAAATATAATTCTGACATTATAGGGTTTGGTTATTATATAAAAAAGAATAATCCTAAATATTGGAATAAAATCAAAAATGATTGGTTTTCAAAAATTTATCCTAAAATAAATATCAATATAAATACTAAAATTAAAACTATATATTAGGAGGTATTATGAAAAATAAAATTCAAGATTTACAGTTTTTTGCGATGATGTTCTTTATAATGAGATCATCATACATGACAATTGTAAGCCCTTATAATTTAAAAATAGCTAGAGAGAATAGTTTTTATTCATTACTTATAGGACTATTATTAGGTATAATTCCTATATTAATTTTTTATTATATTTTTAAAAACTCTAAAAAGGATATAATTTCAACAATTCATGATTTATTTAATAAAAATATTGTTGGAGCAATTTTAAATTATTCTATACTTATAATTGTTATGATATATTCTGTAATCACTTTTGACTATATGGTAGATTTTGCCCAAACTACATTTTTAGACAAAACCCCAAAATTATACATTTCAATACTTTTAATACTTCCTATACTTTATTCTCTAAATCATAATATTAAAACATTAGCACGATTTACTTTAATGTTATTATATATAAGTATTGTTTTTATCA
>DUWA01000126.1 GCA_012840755.1 Mycoplasmatota bacterium
CAGTTTCAAGTATTCTTATTGAAAGAACCGCTAAACAAACAGATGTAATTATTAATACTGCAAAACCAGGTGTTGTAATTGGTCATAGCGGAGAAGAAATTGAAAAAACAAAAAAAGAGTTAACAAAATTAGTTGGCGAAAACATTCAAATTTCAATTATGGAAGTGAAAAATCCTGATTTAGTTGCAGCATTAGTTGCAGAATCTATCGCTCGTCAAATTGAAAATCGTGTTTCGTTTAGAGTTGCTCAAAAAAGAGCTATTAGAAATACAATGAGAGCAGGAGCAAAAGGAATAAAAACTTCAGTATCTGGACGTCTAGGTGGTGTTGATATGGCTAGATCTGAAGGATATACTGAGGGAAATATTCCACTTCATACTTTACGTGCAGATGTTGATTATTCGCATAAAGAAGCGGATACAGCATATGGTAAAATTGGCGTAAAAGTATGGATTTATAAAGGAGAAATCCTTCCTAGCAAAAAAAAGGGAGGTAATTAATATGGCAGTTATTCCAAAAAGAACTAAATACCGCCGTCTTCATCGTTTAAGTTACGAAGGAGTTACAAGAGGTAATAAAGAAGTACATTTTGGTGAATATGGTCTGCAAGCATTAGAAGGTGCTTGGATTACACAACAACAAATAGAAGCTGCACGTGTTGCTATGACTCGTTATATGAAACGTGGGGGAAAAGTATGGATTAATATTTTTCCACATCTATCATTGACAAAGATTCCTTTAGAAACTCGTATGGGTAAAGGTAAAGGTCAACCAGAAAAATGGGTAGCTGTTGTAAAAAAAGGAAAAGTTATGTTTGAAGTGGGAGGAGTTTCAGAGGAAGTGGCTCGTGAGGCTTTACGTTTAGCTATGCATAAACTTCCTATCAAATGTAAATTTGTAAAGAAGGAAAGTGGTGATGATCGTGAATAATAAAGATATTAGAGAACTTACTAATGATCAAATTATTGCTAAAATAGAAGAATACAAAGAAGAACTATTTAATTTACGTTTCAGCCAAGCTACTGGAAATCTTGAAAAACCTTCTAGAATCAGAGAATTAAGAAAATTAGTTGCACGTATGAAAACTATTATACGTGAACGTGAATTACAAGATTAAGGAGGTCATTAAATGGAAAATAAAAGAAAACAAGAACTTATTGGTAAAGTTGTAAGTAATAAAAGTGATAAAACCATTGTGGTTTTAGTTGAAACTTACAAAAATGATAAATTATATGGCAAACGTGTTAGATATTCTAAGAAATATGCTGCACATGATGAAAAAAATGAAGCTCAAATCGGAGACACAGTACGTATTGTTGAAACTAGACCACTTTCTAGAACAAAACATTTCCGTTTGGTCGAAATAGTAGAAAAAGCAGTTATTATTTAATTGTAACTCGAAAAGGAGGATTAATATATGATTCAACAAGAAAGTCGTTTAAAAGTTGCTGATAACTCAGGTGCTCGAGAACTTTCAGTTATTAGAGTACTAGGTGGAAGCACAGTTAAATCTGGCAATATTGGTGATATAGTTGTTGGAACTATTAAAAAAGCAACTCCTAATGGTACAGTTGGCAAAGGTAAGATTGTTAAAGCTGTAATTGTTAGAAGCAAATTTGGTCTTAGAAGAGAAGATGGATCTTATATTAAATTTGATGATAATGCTTGCGTTATCATTAAAGATGACAAAAGTCCTGTAGGAACTCGTATTTTTGGACCAGTAGCACGTGAATTACGTGAAAAAGATTTTATGAAAATTATATCACTTGCTAAAGAAGTGTTATAGTGTTTGGAGGGAAAACATGAACTTTAAAACAGGAGATAAAGTAGTAGTTATTGCTGGTAAAGATAAGGGTAAAGAAGGGAAAATTGTTAAAATATTTAGAGACGAAAATAAAGTTATCGTTGAAAATATTAATATGATAAAAAAACATATAAAACCTAATGGTCAAAATGCAGGAAGTATTGTTGAAATGGAAGCTCCAATTCACGCTTCAAATGTAATGATCATTGACCCGAAAACTAAAAAAAGAACTAGAATAGGTCATACTACTGATAAAAAAAATAACAAAATTAGAATCTCAAGAAAATCTAATGAAAGTCTTGATTAATTGGAAGGAGGGTATTTATTATGAACCGCCTAAAAGAAAAGTATAATACAGAAATCGTACCTAGTTTAAGAGAAAAGTTTAATTATAAAAGTGTAATGAGTGTACCAAAATTAGATAAAATAGTTATAAATGTTGGAGCTGGAGATGCAACTACTAATACTAAATTAATAGATGCAGCTATGAATGAACTAGCACTGATTACTGGTCAAAGGCCAGTTGCTACAAAAGCTAAAAAGGCTATTGCAGGATTTAAATTACGTGAAGGTCAAGCAATCGGATGTAAAGTTACTTTACGCGGAGAACGAATGTATAACTTTTTAGATAAATTAATTAGTATTGCACTTCCACGTGTTCGTGATTTTAGAGGTGTTTCACCTAAATCATTTGACGGAAGAGGAAATTACACAATAGGATTAACAGAACAATTAATATTCTCAGAAATAGAATATGACAATATTGTTAAAATACGTGGAATGGATATCGTTTTGGTTACAACAGCAAAAACTAATGAAGAAGCGTTTGAACTCTTAAAAGGTTTCGGTATGCCATTTAAGAAATAACAAATTAGGAGGATATTATGGCTAAGAAAAGCATGATTATTAAAGCTAGTCGTAAACAAAAATTTAAAGTACGTGAATATACTCGCTGTCAAAGATGTGGAAGGCCACACGCAGTACTTAGAAAATATGGACTTTGCCGTATATGTTTTAGAGAACTAGCTTATCAAGGGCAAATACCAGGGATTAAAAAATCAAGCTGGTAATAAATGAAGGAGGGATTTTATGGTAACAGATCCAATCGCAGATATGCTTACAAGAATTCGTAATGCTAATCAAATGCGATACAAAGAAGTTGAAGTGCCTGCTTCAAAAATAAAACTAGAAATAGCAAGAATATTAAAAGATGAAGGTTTTATAAGTGATTATAAAATTAAGAAAAATGATATTCAAAATATGATAGTTTTAAATTTGAAATATGGTGAGAATAAAGAATATGTTATAACTGGTTTAAAAAGAATTTCTAAACCAGGCTTAAGGGTTTATGCGAAAGCAACTGAAGTACCACGTGTATTAAACGGGTTGGGAATTGCTATCGTATCTACTTCTAAAGGAATTATGACAGATAAAGAAGCTAGAGCAAATGCACTTGGTGGAGAAGTTTTAGCTTACATTTGGTAGAAAGAGGGAATAGATATGAGTCGTATTGGTAATAGAATACTTAATGTACCAGAAAACGTTACAGTCTCAGTTGATGGTAATATTGTTAAAGTTAAAGGACCAAAAGGTGAACTTTCTACAGAAATCAATAGAAATATAACTGTTTCAGTTGAAGGGAATGAATTAAAAGTTTCAAGAAAAAATGATAACTTTAAAAAATTCCATGGTACTGCTAATGCTAATATAAACAATATGATTATCGGTGTTACAGACGGATATGAGAAAAAACTAGAAACAATTGGTGTAGGTTATCGTTTTGCATTAAAAGATGGTCTATTAGTTGTAACTGCTGGACATTCTCATCCTGTTAATGTAGAGATTCCTACAGGACTTACATTAGAGACTCCAAGTAATACTGAACTTATAATAAAAGGTATTGATAAGCAACAAGTTGGTGAATTTGCTGCTAATGTAAGAAAAATTAGACAACCAGAACCTTACAAAGGAAAAGGTATTCGTTATGCTGGCGAAGTTATCATCCGTAAGGCTGGTAAAAAAGCTTCTTAATTAAAAAATAGTAAAGGAGAGCAAAATCATGATAAAAAAAGAATCTAGAAATGTTGCACGTAAGGCAAGACATAATAGAATTAGAACTAAAATTAGTGGTACTAGTTTAGTTCCAAGATTAAATGTGTTTAGATCAAACGGAAACATTTTTGCACAAATCATAGATGATGAAAAAGCTGTTACTTTAGTTAGTGCTTCATCAATTGACAAAGAATTAAAACTTGTTAATGGTGGAAATGTAGAAGCTGCTAAAAAAGTAGGAGAATTATTAGCTAAAAGAGCTAAAGCATCAAATATAACAAAAGTAAATTTTGATAGAGGAGGATACCTTTATCATGGACGTGTAAAAGCATTGGCTGATGCTGCACGTGAAAATGGATTAGAATTCTAAAAGGAGGGAAACGTATGGAATACAAAAGAAGAGAACCACGCCCAAAGCAATTTGAAGAAGAAATAATCAATATTGGTCGTGTTACGAAAGTAACCAAAGGTGGTCGTCATTTCCGTTTTTCTGCTACAGTAGCTGTAGGAGATAGGAATGGTCTTGTTGGTATTGGAACAGGTAAAGCAAATGAAGTACCTGATGCAATCAAAAAGGCTGTTGCTGCTGCTACAAAAAATGTAGTTAGAGTAGCTATCGTTGATGGAACAATCCCACATGAAGCAATTGGAGTAAGAGGGGCAAGTAAAGTATTACTTAAGCCTGCAGCAAAAGGTACAGGAGTTAAGGCTGGTGGACCAGTTAGATCTGTGCTAGAACTTGCTGGAATCAAAGATATTTTATCAAAATCACTTGGATCTAACACTAAATTAAATACAGCACATGCTACACTCGAAGCTTTAAAATCACAAAGAACAATTGAACAAGTTGCAAAACTTCGTGGTAAAAAAGTGGAGGAGATTAGATAATATGAAGTTACATACATTAGTTCCTGCTGATGGAGCTACTAAAGCTCGTAAAAGAGTTGGACGTGGGCCAGGAAGTGGGCTAGGAAAAACAAGTGGTAAAGGTCATAAAGGACAAAATGCTAGAAGTGGTGGCGGAGTAAGACAAGGTTTTGAAGGTGGTCAATTACCATTATTTAGAAGATTACCTAAAAGAGGTTTTAGTAATGCTAGATTTAAAACAACTTACGCTGTTATAAATTTAAGTGATTTAAATAATTTTGAAAATGATGTAGTAGTTACTCCAGAATTATTAAAAGAAATGGGAATTTTAAAAAATCAATTAGATGGTGTTAAAGTTTTAGGAAATGGAACTTTAGAAAAAAAATTAATAGTTAAAGCTCATAAATTTTCTAATGTGGCTAAAGAACAAATAGAAAAATTAGGTGGAAAAGCTGAGGTGATGTAATGTGTTTACATTCATAAGGCAAATATTTAATCCTAAAAATAAGGATTTACAAAAGAAACTTATTTTTACGTTTCTTGCCTTATTTATATTTAAAGTAGGAACTACAATAATTGTTCCTGGAATAGATCAAGATGCACTTGGAACATCAAGTTTAGGGTTCTTAGAACTTTTAAACGTTATGGGTGGTGGAGCCATGGGGAATTTTTCAATATTTGCCCTAGGCGTTATGCCGTATATATCTGCATCTTTAGTAACCCAGCTGTTAGAAATGGATATTGTACCCTATTTTTCTGATTTGGCTAAACAAGGTCAAGTTGGAAGAAATAAGCTAAATCAAATAACTAGAATATTTGGAATATTTCTAGCATTTGTTCAAGGATATATGTATTCATTTAGTTATATAAAAGGCGGTACAGTTATGGATTACATGCAATTTGCGTTAATCTTAACTGCTGGTACTTCTCTTCTATTATGGATAGGAGATCAGATTACTGCTAAAGGGTTTGGCAATGGAATTTCATTAATTATTATGACAGGTATTATTGCAAGTATGCCTTCTATGTTTTTATCAGCATGGAATGGTCTTGTTGATACTGCAACCATTACAAGTTTAATTATTGGATTATTAAAATTTCTATTGTATTTATTAGTATATTTAGGGATTATAGTTGGTGTTATCTTTGTGCAAAGTGCAGAAAGAAGAGTACCTGTCCAATATGCAAACAAATCAAATAGTAGTTATGGTGGAAGTCAAAACTATATTCCATTTAAGTTAAATACTGCTGGTGTTATTCCAGTAATATTTGCATCAGCATTATTATCGATACCATCAATAATAAGTGGATTTGTTAAAAATGAATCATTTGGTGCATTTGTTAATGATTGGATTGTTTATACATCACCAACTGGATTTTTAATGTATATATTACTTATAGTTATATTTTCATATTTCTATACATATATGCAAATCAAACCTAATGAAATGGCTGACAATTTACAAAAAAATGGTGGATATATAGCCGGGATTAGACCAGGTGATGACACTGTTAAGTATATATCAAAAGTTCTAAATAGAATTACAATAGTAGGTGCAATATTTTTAGCAATCCTTGCTGGAATACCAGTTATATTTGGAATGTTATCAGATTTATCTAGTAGTGTAACGATAGGAGGAACAGGTTTACTAATAGTTGTTGGTGTGGCTCTTGAGACATATAAACAATTAGATAGTGAGTTATCAACTAGAAATTACAAAAAAGGAAGAAGAAATAGAAGATGAAAAATATGATATTTATTGCACCACCTGCTGCTGGTAAGGGGACACAATCAAAGATATTTAGTGAAAAATACAATATACCACATATTTCTACAGGTGATCTTTTAAGGCAAGAAATAACTTGTAATACACCTACAGGCAAATTAATTAAATCCAAAATTGAAAATGGTGAATTTGTAGATGATGACATTATGTATGAGTTGTTGTATAATAGATTAAAAGAAAATGATTGTAGCAATGGATACATATTAGATGGATTTCCAAGAAACGTTGAACAGGCTATTTCATATGAAAAAATTCTTGAATCTTTAAATAAAGAACTGGGATATGTATTTTTATTGGACATTCCTCGTGAAATAGCTAAAGAACGTATACTTGGTAGATTAAGTTGTAGTAAATGTGGGAAGGTTTATAATGAAACTGCCGAATATTTATTACCAAATGTTTCTGGGATATGTGATATTTGTAACAGCCCATTAACTAGAAGAAAAGATGATACTTTAGAGGTATTTGAAGATAGATATAATTTATATTTATTGGAAACAAAACCACTAATAGAATATTACAATAAAAAAGGAAATTTATATGTAATAGATAGTAGCATAAATGCTATGTATACCAAGGAACAAATAGAAAAAATTATAAAAGGAAGTTAATATGATTAATATTAAAACAAAAGAGGAAATCGAACTTTTAAAAATTGCAGGAGAAATTGTTGGGGATACTCATCGATATTTAAAAGGTTTTATAAAACCTGGTATTACAACATTAGAACTTGATAAATTAGCAGAAGAATACATAATAAAAAGGGGAGCAATTCCATCTTTTAAAAATTATAACGGTTTTCCTTATTCTATATGTACATCTGTTAATGATGAAGTAGTTCATGGTATGCCTAGTAATAGAAAACTTGTATCAGGTGATATAATATCTATTGATATTGGTGCTTGTTATAAGGGATATCACGGAGATTCTGCATGGACATATCCGGTTGGAAAAATTTCAACAGAAAAAGAATATTTGTTAAAACATACTGA
Source organism: Mycoplasmatota bacterium (assembly GCA_012840755.1). Classification (GTDB taxonomy): domain Bacteria; phylum Bacillota_I; class Bacilli_A; order RF39; family UBA660; genus DUWA01. Next base: position 7,503 of record DUWA01000126.1, read on the forward strand.
GAGATCTTTATATGAAGGTTTAGCAGTAATAAAAGACGGAGTCAGAGTTGGCGATATTGGTTATGCAATTGAACAATATGCTAGAAAACACAAACTTGGAGTAGTAAAAGAGCTTGTTGGTCATGGAGTAGGTATCAATCTCCATGAGGAACCTGATATTCCAAATTATGGTAAGCAAAACACAGGACATATATTAAAAGAGGGCATGGTTATTGCAATTGAACCGATGCTTAATCTAGGAAGTCCAAAGGTATTCATCTTAGATGATGATTGGACCATAGTTACAGCTGATACTGAACCATCAGCACACTTTGAACATACCGTATTAATAGAAAAAGATGGGTATTTAATATTAACGAAGAGGTGATATGATGGCTAAAAATGATATTATTGAAGTAACTGGGAAGGTACTGGAAGTATTGCCAGGCTATAATTTTAAAGTAGAACTTGAAAATAAACATACTGTAATTGCTCACGTTTCTGGTAAAATCCGAATGAATTATATTCGCATCTTACCAGGTGATACAGTAACTGTTGAACTTTCAACATATGATTTAACACGTGGGCGTATAACCTATAGGAAATAGTAGGAGGAATAAATATGAAAATAAGACCATCAGTTAAAAAAATGTGTGATAAATGTAAAATAATCAGACGTAATGGAAGAGTATATGTAATATGCTCTAATCCAAAACATAAACAAAGACAAGGTTAATAGGAGGTGTAATATGGCACGTATAAAAGGTGTAGATGTACCTAATAATAAAAGAATTGAAATCGCATTAACTTATATTTATGGAATTGGTAGAAGTCTATCAAATCAAATATTAAAAGATGCACAAATTGATAAAAACAAAAGAGCTGGTGAGTTAGATAATACTGAATTAGATCGTATTCGTGATGAAGTAAATAAATACATTACTGAAGGTGATTTACGTCGTGAAGTTAGTATGAACATTAAAACGAAGATGGAAATTAATTCATATGAAGGAACTCGTCACAGAAAAGGATTACCTGTTAGAGGTCAAAGAACTAATAGAAATGCTCGTACTCGTAAGGGTAAAGGTAAAGTAGTTGCTAACAAGAAAAAATAATTGTAACTAATAAAGGAGGTTAATAATATGGCTTATAAACCAAGAAAACGTAAAGTTAAAAAGAATGTGCCAGAAGGAAAAGCATATATTCACTCAACTTTCAACAACACAATTGTAACAGTTTGTGAACCTAATGGAAATGTTATTAGTTGGGCTTCAGCTGGTACTTTAGGATTTAAAGGAAGTAAAAAGTCAACTCCATTTGCTGCAGGTATGTCAGCAGAAGCTGCAGGAAAGGCTGCAGTTGATATGGGAATGAAAAAAGTTGAAGTATTTGTAAGAGGAATGGGATCGGGCAGAGAAACTGCTATTCGTTCATTACAAACAGCAGGACTTGAAATTACAGCAATATCTGATGTAACACCTATACCACATAATGGATGCCGTCCACCAAAACGCCCTCGTGGGTAAGAAAACTGACGCGCGGAAATAAGAAAAGGAGTGTTGAAGCATGTTAAACTTTGAAAAACCAATATATAAAATAACTGAATATGTTGAAAATAATAATTACGGTAAATTTGAACTTGAACCTTTAGAAAGAGGTTTTGGAACTACAATAGGAAATGCTCTTAGAAGAGTTATGCTTTCAAGTATGCCAGGAAGTGCAATTGTTGCAGTAAAAATTTCTGGAGTTATGCATGAATTCCAAACAATAGAAGGGGTTATTGAGGATGTAACGGCTATAATTTTAAATTTAAAAGGTGTAGTTATAAGAAATCACTCTAATGAAGTTAAAGTTGCTCGAATATCAGTAAACGAAGAGAGAGCTGTAACTGCTGGAGATATTGAAGTAGACTCTGAAGTTGAAATAATTAATCCAGATCATGTTATTGCCAATATTGCAAGAGATGGTAAATTAGATATGGAATTAATTATTGCTAATGGACGTGGATATGTTCAAGCTAATGAAAATAAAAAGTATATTGAAAATAGAGCAGTAGGTTATATTTCTATTGATGCATTATACTCTCCTATAGAGAGAATAAGTTATGAAGTAGATAACGCTCGTGTTGGTCAAGATGCTAATTATGATAGACTTACTATGAATGTAGAAACTAATGGCTCAATTAAACCAGAAGAAGCTATCGCACTTGGAGCAAAAATTCTTATTGAACATTTAAATGTTATTACTAATTTAAGTGAAATTGCTGACATGACAGGTATTATGAATGCGAAACAAGAAGATTCTAAATTAAAGAAATTAGAAACATCTATAGATGATTTAGATTTTTCGGTAAGGGCATATAACTGTTTAAAAAGAGCAGGAATTAACACTCTAGGTGATTTAACAGAAAAAACAGAATTAGAAATGATGAAAATACGTAATTTAGGTAAAAAGTCTTTAAAAGAAGTTGTAGATAAAATTAAAGAAATGGGACTTAAATTCCGTGATGAAGACTAATAGTTAGGAGGAATATTATGGCTTATAGAAAATTAGGGCGCACAAATAAGCATAGAAGAAGTATGCTTGCCAATCTAACTAAAGATATCATCATGAATGAAAGAATTGAGACAACTGAAGCAAGAGCTAAAGAGGCTCGTAAATTTGTTGATAAAATGATTTCATACGGTAAAGATGGTTCATTAGTTGCTAGAAGAAAAGCACTTGCATTCCTACAAAATGATGCAACTGCTGTTAAGAAGGTATTTGATGATTTAGCGGTTAGATATGCTAATCGTAACGGTGGGTATACAAGGATTCTGAAACTTACTGAAAGAAGAGGAGACGACGCTTTAGTAGTTATTATAGAATTAGTTGAAGGAGATGCAAAATAGCATCTTTTCAATTATTTTTACAAGAAATATGTATTGTATGATATAACATAGATATAATACACATAATATATTTATAATATATAAAAGCACTATATTTATATAACATTATTGGAGGGACTTATGAAAAATTTATTTAAAAATATAGTTATTGTAGTTTTTGTATTTATAATGATGTTTTTTAGCATTGAAAAAACATCTGCTGCCTCTACATATATGACATGTAATTATGAGAGCAAAGATGGTGAAAATAAGCTAACACTTACAGTATATTCTGATTTTTCTAATAAATTAGTAATTAATAAATATAAAGGAAAATCTATTAATAATGGAGAAAAAGTTATCAATTGGGGCGCAAGAAGCAATGATTATGGAATCTCACATTATATTAAATATACTGGTCTTTGTCCTGATAAAGCAGGAATTATAAAGCAGGTTTTATATGGTTATTCAGTATATATTGGAGATGTTGTGGTAATTAATAATGCTATCAAAGATTATAGTAATAACGCAATTCTAGATCTTAATAATACAGTTTATGATAATATTAATAATATGAGAGCATATATGAATTCTGGTTCGGGATTATCGTGTGATTATCAAAATAAATCTACTATTGAGAAAATAGCAGTTCCTAATGCTTTTTACAATGGGGTTTATTACGCAACAGGTGGACCTTTAAATAATGGGCTAATCATTTCAACATCTAAATGTCCGGATGTTGTATACAAAGTTTGTTCTGCTTCAGATAAACAAAATTGTTCATATACTTTTAGTTTGTCATTACCATCATTCTGTTCATCATCAAACTATTCATGTAATAAATTACCAGATACAACTACAGAGCAATCTGGTAATCCTGATGGCGGAAAGGGTATAAAAGAGTTCTTAAAAAATTATAAAGTAAGTAGTATTGGTAGTACACAATTTGGAGACAAGTTAAATTTTTCAATCACTTATGATTTTGACAAAAATTATTCAACACATATGAATATTGTACTAAGTGGTTATAACGGAGATGTAAAATTAGCACACATAGGAATGCTTGATACATTTAAAGGAACAGTTTTAGACCCAATAATCAACAACGACAAATGGCCAGAAGTATTTTACTGTGCTTCTATATCAGCAACCATGTCACTTAGCAGTAGTGCAGCTTTAATATTAGGTGGCGATGAAAGAAAAGGTGTTATTTGTTCAACACAAAAAGCTTCTTTTCTAGGGACAAGTCAACTTGCTAAATATGTGTTACAGGAAGAAAATGACACAACTCCACCACCAACGGATAGTGGTGATAATGATGAGGATACAGGTGGTAATGAAGTCTGTGGAATTATGTCAGTTGAGATGGCTGATAAATTAAGATGGATATTAGATATTATCAAGTATGGTGGGGTAATTTTAGCTATTGGACTAGGTATGTTTGATTTTGCAAAAGCAGTTTTTTCAGATGAGGTAGATGCAAATAAAAAAGCAAGCCAAAAATTTATCAAAAGACTTATTGCTGCATCTATAATTTTTATAGTTCCGTTAGTTATACAGATATTTTTGAATATAATAGAAATCGATGGAGTTGATCTAGATAATCCTTTCTGTATCCAACTTGATTAATTTATAATAAATATTTGTAAAATATTATGGATAAAAAAACTATCTATTATAAATGATAATAAAAAGAAGTTAAATTAATGAAAATTTAACTTCTTTTTTGATCTGAAAAATCAGCATATCATTATTTTCGTTTATATAATCATAAATGAATTTTTATTTA
>DUWA01000127.1 GCA_012840755.1 Mycoplasmatota bacterium
ATTTAAAAGAGGTTATTGGTTTTTTAAATAAATAAAAAACTGATTAAAGGTGATATTATGATAGATATGCATTTTGATTTACTTACGATTATTTATAAATCATATTTAAAAAATGATTATGATTTTGTTTTAGAATGGTTAAAAAATTATAATCCAAATAACGTAACGGGTTTAATAGCAAATCTATATTTTATGAGCAAAGAAGAGATGAGTGAAGAGATTGATAATAAATATTATAACGATAATATAAGTGTATTTGAGATGTTTGATATTTCAGTAAAAGTTCTTGAAAAAATAATGCCTAAAGAAACTTGTGTGATATATGCAATCGAAGGATGCGATTATATTAAAGATACAACAGAATTAGAAAGATTATATGATGTTGGACTTAGAAGTATATGTCTAGTTTGGAATGAACCAAATAAGTACGGTTCAGGGATAAGAGGAGAAGACGGACTTACTAAAGAAGGAATAGAATTTATAAAAAAAGCTATTGAACTAGGAATAGCATTAGATTTATCACATAATAATGAAAAAACATTTTATGATATTATTGAAATAGTTAAACATTATAAATTATTAGGATATGAACCAATAGTTTATGCCTCTCATTCAAATAGTAAAAATTTATGTGATATAAAAAGAAACTTAACTGATGACCAATTAATACAAATTAAAAATATTAATGGTTATGTTGGAGTAATGTCAAATAGGAATTTTGTTATAAAAGAAGCATATAAAAATAACAACTCTGAAGAGGAACTTAGGAAAATATATCTTGAACATTTAATACATATTGGAAATATTATAGGTTATGATAAATTGTTAATAAGTACAGATGATATGAGTTTTTATTATGATGTTGATGATATCTTTGTGAAATTACCAATATATAATTATAAAAACATATTGGAAGAATTAAAAAAAGATTTACTAACAGTTTTTTCAAAGGAAGATACTCAGAATATTTTACATGATAATGCTAGTAAAATATTTTCGAAATTAAAGAAGAAATAAAATCTTCTTTTTCATTGTTTAAAATTAATGATATAATATAATTGGAGTTGAAATTATGCATATAGTAAAACATTTTAACACTATAAATAAACATAAAATTGAGGTAATGAAGCTTTGTTTTAAATGCGGTCTTTATTTTATAGGATTGACACATGATCTTTCTAAATATTCTATAACTGAATTTTATGAAGGTTCTAAATATTATTTAGGGTATAAGTCCCCCATATCTAATTGTAAAAAACAAACTGGAAAAAGTGAAGCTTGGTTACATCACAAAGGGCGGAACAAGCATCACCCAGAATATTGGATTGATGGTGAAAATTGTGTACTTATGCCATACAAATATGCAGTTGAAAGTATATGTGATAGAATTGCAGCCTCAAAAATATACAATAAAAATAATTATTCTAGTGATTTAGTACTTAAATATTGGCTAAATCAAAAAGATAGTTTTAAAATCCATAAATCAATAGGTTTGTTTTATGAAAGAGTATTTACAGATTTGATTAAATTTGGTGAAAAACAGGTCATTAATAAGAAATATTTAGTAAAAACTTATAATGAATGTATAACACATAAAGGAGAATAAAATATGAAAAGAAAGAAAAATATGTATCTATTAATTATTTTTATAATAATACCCTTAATTGAATTATTATTTTTAAAAAACAACATTAACTTTA
>DUWA01000128.1 GCA_012840755.1 Mycoplasmatota bacterium
ATAAATTTTATGAATAAATATAAAGGTTTTTTTATAAATAATCAAAATAATATTTATAAGGACTGAAACGAAAAAATAACAATTTGTTATTTTTTTAATGTCTAAATATGTTATAATTATATAGAATAGGTGAAATATGAAATGTATTGAAAAATTTTATTTAGATATTTTTAACTTTAATGACTATATAGATGTTTGTAGTAAAAAAGAAATAAAGATAAAATATAAATCACTATATACAGAATCTAAGAGACTTAGATATTTTTTTAATTATAAAATAAGAAAATTTAAAAAAGACTATGTCAATTTAGATAAAATTATTAAAAATGCAAACAATTTATTTATAGAAAATCAAATAATTAAGTACGAAACATTTTTTTCTAATATTGATGGCAAGAAACTTGATAGAGAACAGATGAGGGCAGTTATTACGGATGATAATTATAATTTGATTGCAGCAGGTGCAGGAAGTGGAAAAACATTAACAATGATTTCTAAAGTGAAATATTTAACAGAAATTAAAAATATTAAACCTGAAGAAATACTATGTATATCGTTTACTAATTTTACTGTTCAATCATTAAAAGAATCTATAAATAAAATTATAAAAAAAGATATAGATGTTTATACATTTCATAAGTTAGGGTGCGAAATTTTAAAAGAAAATAATATCAAAATAAACATATGTAGCGATGATAGACTGAAAAATATAATAGATAATTTTTTTGAAAAAGAAATATTAAATAATAAAGAGATTTTAAGTAAAGTTAATGATTATTTTCTTTTTTATTTAAATGAAATAGATAGTGGAAAAGAAGATATTAATAATTATGATAAAATTACAATTAAAGGTGAAAAAGTTAAAAGTAATGAGGAAGTATATATAGCAAATTATTTATTTAAAAAAGGAATTTCATATATATATGAGAAAAAATATCCTTATGATAACGAAGATGTAAGATATCATTCATATAAACCGGATTTTTATATAACCGATTATGATATATATTTAGAGCATTTTGGTGTTGATGAAAATAATGATATTCCTTGGCTGGATAGTGTGGAAAAAAACAAATATTTGGAGTCGATAGAATGGAAAAGAACTATCCATCTGAATAATAACACCAATCTCAAAGAGACTTTTTCTTACTATTTTACGGAAGGAAGTATCGATAAATATTTAGAATTAATAATTAAGGAAAATAATATTACAGTTAATGAAAAGTCTGATATTGAGATATACAAACTAATTTATGAGAAAAATAAAACAAATTACATGAATAGTTTTAAAAGATTAATTTCAACATTTATTAACTTATTTAAATCAAATGGATATGGAGTAGATGAGTTTGAAAAGATTGGAGTTTTTAAAAATAAAAACTTAAATAAATTTGAAGAAAAAAGACATTATTTATTTTTAAATATAGTTTATAGAATATACCTAAGTTATCAAAATTACTTAAGGACAAATCATGAGATGGATTTTAATGATATGATTACTCTAGCATATAATCACGTAGAAAAAAATGGAATTACCAAAAGATATAAATATATAATCATTGATGAATATCAAGATACATCATTTACTAGATACAAATTAATTAAAAGTATTATAAACAAATTGAATTGTAAACTCATAGCTATAGGTGATGATTTTCAATCGATTTATAGGTTTACTGGATGTGATTTAGATATGTTTTTAAATTTTGGTAAATACTTTGGAGAACATCAATTCTTAAAAATTCAAAACACATATAGGAATAGCCAAGATCTTATTGATGTTGCTGGGAAGTTTATTATGAAAAATAAAAAGCAGATCACTAAAGATCTAAAATCTATCAAAAAAGAAGAGCATTCGATTGAAATATTTATGTATAAAAATAATAATGATATAGAAAAAATCATTTCTAGATTAGAATGTCAAAATCTATTAATATTAGGTAGAAACAATAATGATATTAATATATTTAAATATAATAGTAAATTTAAAATAAATAAAAATAAGATTACATATATTGATAATCCAAAAATTAATATTACCTTTATGACTGTACATAGTTCTAAGGGGTTAGAATCTGATTGTGTAATTATCGTTAACTTAACAGATGATATTACGGGTTTTCCTAATAAAGTTACTGATAACAAATTATTAAAATATGTTAATAATTACAAAGAATATTATCCTTACGATGAAGAGCGAAGGTTATTTTATGTAGCACTTACTAGAACTAAGGGTAAAGTATTTCTATTTACTCCTATAAATAATAAATCTATTTTTGTAAAAGAGTTAATTAGAGATAATAAGAATATTAGAATTACTAAATAATTGCTTTTAATTGTTAAATTAAATATTTTGTGCTATAATTTATGTTGGTGATTGTATGAATAAAAAAAACATTATTAATTTTGTACAAACAATTTTAATTTTATTTTCATTTTTTATTGATGTTGAAAATTTTGTCAAAATAGATTATAAAAAATTTAATGGCAATATAAATTTAATACTAATATTTGTGTTTGGTATTTTTACTTTTAATACGCTAAAGATGAATAAAGAAAAGATTAAATGTAGA
>DUWA01000018.1 GCA_012840755.1 Mycoplasmatota bacterium
AATGTTTGAGAATTTAGGTAATAGATTACAAAGTGCTATAAATAAAATAAAGGGTTATGGTAAAATAACTGAAGAAAATATAAATGATGTAGTAAGAGAGATAAGGCTTGCTTTATTAGAAGCAGACGTTAATTACAAAGTTGTTAAAGAAGTTATTAATAATATAGTAAATAAGGCTTTAGGTGAGGAAGTTAGTAAAAGTTTAAAACCAAGTGAACAATTTATAAAAATTGTAAAAGATGAACTTGTTGAAATGCTTGGTGGAGATAAAAAAGATATTAATACATTAGGCAATCCGGCAATTTTAATGCTTGTGGGATTACAGGGATCTGGAAAAACTACAACAATAGGAAAACTTAGTTTATTACTGCGAAAAAAGTATAATAAAAAACCATTATTAGTAGCATGTGATGTATATAGACCAGCTGCTATCGATCAGTTAAAGCAAATTGGTCGTGAACTTAATATAGAAGTATACGAAGAAGGAAAGAAAAATCCTGTTGAGATAGCAAAAAATGCTATTAATTATGCACGTGAAAATGGTTTTAATTACGTTTTGATAGACACAGCTGGTAGACTTCATATTGATGAAGAACTTATGACTGAATTGAAAAATATCAATGAAGAAGTAAAGCCACATGAAATATTATTAGTAATTGATAGTATGATGGGACAAGATGCAATAAATGTAATAACAGGATTTAATGAAACATTACCACTTACAGGGTCTGTATTAACTAAACTTGATGGTGATACAAAAGGTGGTGTTGCTTTATCTATAAGGCATCTTACTAATATACCAATTAAATTTGTAGGTGTTAGTGAAAAAATGGATGGAATTGAAGAGTTTTATCCTGATAGAATAGCTAGTAGAATTCTAGATATGGGCGATTTAATGTCTATGATTGAAAAAGCTGAAGAACTGATAGATAAAGATGAAGCTTTAAATTTAGCCAAAAAGATGGAAAAAGGCAAATTCGATTTAGAAGATTTTCTAGTACAATTAAAACAAATTAAAAAATTTGGAGCAATAGAAAACCTTATTAAAATGATTCCAGGTGCTAATAAACTAGGCTTAAACAACGTAAAAGTTGATCCGAAAGAATTAGCACATATAGAAGCAATAGTTTTATCTATGACACCATATGAAAGAAGACATCCAGAAATTTTAAAAGCAAGTAGAAAAATCCGTATTGCTAAAGGTAGTGGTAGAACGGTTGAAGAGGTAAATCGACTACTTAAACAATTTGATCAAATGAAAGAAATGATGAAAAGATTTAAAAATGGTAACTTTAAAATGCCTTTTTAAGGCGAATATCTTATTCATACTTTAATATCCCTCATATTATAAAATAGATAAGGGGGATAAATATATGTTCTTAAATAAAAATTGTTGCTGCAATAGACCAATGGGATTTATGGGTGCACCTGTTAATATGCAATCAGGTTGTCCTAGTGAATGCCCTATTGTTGAACCAACAATAAACAAATGTATCGAAAGAGAATTCTTTCATGAAGTACCACATGAGATATTCTATATACATAACTTATTTTTATTCACATAGCTAATAATTTTTATAAAATAATTAAAAATGAATTAAAGGAGTAAAGTAACATGGAAAAATTTTTAGTTATAAACGCAGGTAGTTCATCACTTAAATTCCAAGTATATGATATGCCAAAACAAATAGTTAAAATGAGCGGTTATTTTGAGAAAATAGGTCAAAACGATAGTTTTTACACTTTGAAATTTAATGAAAAAAAGGAAAAAAAGATAGTATTTATACCAAATCATGAAGAAGCGGTTAAAATATTAA
>DUWA01000019.1 GCA_012840755.1 Mycoplasmatota bacterium
AGCGCGTTATATATATATATATCTTAAAAAAGTTGATATAATTAAAATGGTGATACTATGAAAAAAACTAAGATAATTGCTACGATTGGTCCTGCGAGCAAAGAATATGACATAATAAAAAAGTTAATAGAAAATGGAACAGATGTTTTTAGATTTAATTTAAGTCATGCTAGTTATGATTTTTGTAAAGATATAATAGAAAAAATTAATCAAGCAAATAAAGAATTAAATACATATTCTTCTATTATGTTTGATTTAGAAGGACCTGGAATCAGAATTGGAAAAATAATAGGTGGAGATGCTTTCTTAAAACAAGATGATAAAATTCGAATATACATGAAAGATGTTATTGGTGATTCTACAAAGTTTTCAGTAGATTACAAAAATTTAATTAAAGATGTAAAGTTTAATAGTATTATAAAAATAAATGATGGTCATGTTGAATTACAAGTTATTGATAAAGGAATTGGATATATTATATGTAAGGTTATAAAAGAAGGTGTTATTACATCTAATTGTAATTTAAACGTAATTGATATTGAATATGAAAGAGAATTTTTAAGTTCTAAAGATAAGGAAGATATATTATTTGCAAGTGAAATGAATGTTGATTATTTAGCACTATCACACGTTAGAAATAGCGATGATGTTCTTGCAGTTAATGATTTATTAATTGAAATAGGTGATGATAATTTAAGTATAATTGCCAAAATTGAAAATGAAAGTGCAGTAAATGATATAGATAGTATTATAAGATCAAGTGATGGTGTTATGATAGCAAGAGGAGATCTAGGTGTATCAATCCCTATGGAAAGAGTTCCTGGAATTCAAAAAACTATAATTAATAAATGTCATATAATGGGTAAAATAAGTATAGTGGCAACTGAACTAATTTCTTCAATGGAAAGACAAACAAGGCCAACAAGAGCAGAAGTTTCTGATATCGCAAATGCGGTTTTAGATGGTGTTGATGCAATTATGTTGTCTGGTGAAACAACCGTCGGAAAATATCCGGTTGAAACATTAGTTGTTATGGAAAAGATTATTACGTCAGCAGAATTAGATATAAATTATTTAGAACTATTAGATAAAGCAATGAGAACTGAAAAACAAGATACGACAGGGCTTATAGCTTATAGTGTTACGGAATGTTCTAATAGGCTTAAAGCAAAGGCAATAGTAACACCTACTATAAGTGGTTATACTGCTAGAAAAATTAGTAGATTTAGACCAAGTTGTCCTATAATTGCTGTTTGTACAAATATTGAAACCATAAAAAATTTAAATCTGTATTTCGGAGTAAAACCAGTATTAATAGAAAAGTTGGATAATCTTGATGATATAATTAAAGAATCTAGAACATTAGCTACAAAATTGATTAAAACTGAATTTGGTGATAAAATTATAATAACTGGAGCATACCCATTTAATGATGTTAAGCATACTAATTTTATGGAAATAGAAGAATTATAGGAGGTGGATTATGTACGATTTAGGAGGACAATTTAAAATAAATTATGATAAAGCTATTCCTAATCCTGATAGTATTATACAAGGTAAAACATATAGAATAACTATTTTAACAGAAAGACTAATAAGACTCGAATACAATAAAAATGGTGTTTTCGAAGATAGACCTACTGAAAGAATAACAAGACGTAATCTAAAAAAACCAAAATTTGAAGTTAAAGAGGATGAGAAATTTTTAGAAATAAAAACTAGTTATTTTAGACTTATGTATGTAAAGGAAAAAAACTTTTATAGTGGAAAATTAAATCCAACTGCTAATTTAAAAGTAGAATTAACTGATACAGATAGATTTTGGTATTACAGTCACCCTGAAATAAGAAATTATGGTGCTCCGAATACATTAAATGAAGGTTATGGTAAAAAGAAAAAAAATAAAACCAAATTTATAAAAGGTTTATATTCAATTGATGGATTTACAACAATTGATGATTCAAAAGGAAAAATATTCCTTGAAAACGGGGAGACGGTAGATAGAGAAGTTAATGGAATAGATATTTATTTATTCTGTTATATCAAAGATTTTTCTAGCTGCTTAAAGGATTACTTTGAAATAACAGGATACCCTGCATTAATTCCAAGATATGCACTTGGAAATTGGTGGAGTAAAGATTATTCATACAATGATTTAAAATTAAAACAATTAATTGATAATTTTCAAATAGAAAAAATCCCATTATCAGTTGTATTGCTAGATAAAGATTGGCATAAAAGACCAAAGTTAAAAAAAGGTTTAGGAAATACTGGTTTTACTTTCAACAACGATTATTTTAAAGCACCTTATGATATGATTTCATATCTACATTCAAAAGGTATAAGAATTGGTCTAAATATAAATCCAACAGAAGGTATATACCCAATAGAAGAATATTATGATAGAGCCAAAGAATATTTAGAAACTGATGAAACAGGAGTAATACCATTTAATATATTAAATCCAAGATTTGTGGATGTATATTTAAAATTATTTATTCATCCATTAGATTCACTTGGAGTAGATTTCTTTTTTATAGATTATAATGATAAAAATAAAATTAATGAAATGCAGATTTTAAAAAGATATCATTTCAGAGATATGAATAGAAATTACAAAAGAAGACCAATGGTACTTGGTTATAATTCAGAAATAAATCCTCATAAGTATCCAGTATTATATTCTGGAAAAACTGTTGTTAATTGGGATACATTAAAGAAAATACCTTTTCATAATGCTAGTGCAACTAATATTGGTGCAACATATTGGGCACATGATATAGGTGGGTATCACAAAGGTATAGAAGATGATGAACTTTATACTAGGTTTGTCCAATTAGGTGTATTTAGTCCTATTTTAAAATTTGGTTCTGACGGTGGAAAATACTATAAAAGGGAACCTTGGAGATGGGATATAAAAACATCTACTATTGTAAAACAATATTTGAATCTTAGACATAAAATGATTCCATATTTATACAGTGAGGCATACCAATATAGTAAATTTGGAAAACCTTTAATAGAACCGGTATATTATAGATACCCACATTTATATGATGATGTTTTATATAGAAATGAATATTATTTAGGCAATGAATTTTTTGTAGCACCTATTATTTCTAAAAAAGAACCATTAATTAATAGAGTTATTCATAAATTTTATTTACCAGAAGGAATTTGGTATGATTTTGTAACTGGAAAAAAATTTCCAGGTGGTAAGGAATATGTATCATTTTTTAAAGATGAAGATTATCCGGTTTTTGTAAGATCTGGATCTATTATTCCTTTAGGATATAATGAAAATTTAAATGATACAACACCACCTAAAAATATGGAAATAAATATATTTCCTGGAAGAAGTAATCTATATAAACTATATGAAGATGATGGCGTGAGTAGTCTTTATAAAAAAGGGTTTTATCTAAATACCTCAATTGATTATAATTATCTTCCAAATAATTATACAGTTGTTATTAGAGCTATAGATGGAAAAAGTGGAATTGTTCCAGAAAGAAGAAATTACAAATTAGTTTTTAGAAATACTAAAGCTGCAAAAGAAGTAGTAATATATGAAAATAGTCTTCCAGTTGAAGATTTCAAAACATATGTAGAGGGACCGAATTTTATTGTTGAAGTAAATAACATTAAAACTATTGGTCAGTTAACAGTAAATTGTAAAGGAAAAGATATTGAAATAGATGCTGTTAGATTAATTAATCAAGATATCGAAAAAGTTATCAGTGATTTATATATTGAAACAGATATGAAGGAAATGATAGATGCTATTTTATTTGGAGAACTTCCAATTAAGAAAAAAAGAATAGAAATCAGAAAACTTTATCGAAAAGGATTAGAAAAAAAATATGTTAAATTATTCTTAAAATTATTAGAATACATTGAACAAGTATAAAAAATAAATATTTTAACAAAAAACCTAAAGTTGTACCATTATAATTTTAGGTTTTTTTGATTTAATAAGTACGTTTATAAAAGATGTGAGACTAAAAAATTAATAAAACTATTTGATATACCTTTATTCTAATCTCTTGTTAATAATAACCTAATAGAATTATTCCCTTTCTAATATAATTCAACAAAAAAAGGATTTATCATCCTTATTGAAAATCTTTAGTATTTTTACAACTTGCTCCTTGGTTTTTATAATATTCTTTTAACTTTTTAAAATCAATGTTTCCATTTTTATCTAAGACATTTTTATATTCAGTTGCATGTAATAATTTTGAATCATCATTTTGTAAATATAATTCACTTTTAAAAGAAACATTAATGTTTTTATCTCTTTTCAAATCTAAATCATACTTATAGTTAGAAAATTTTTGTTTAAACAAACTTCCCTCTTTCTCAAATTCATCGTAATAATTGTTAGTTTTATACTCATCAGAAGTAAATGATATAATATTTTTTAAAGTGTTTATTTTAAAAACTTTTTTATGCAATAATCCATTATATGTTATGTCATATATATAGGATTGCTGAATTTGAAGACTATGATCCATATACGCTATTAGACATCTTTCAATCTTCTCTTTCTTATTTAAAAATATAAAACCTACTATTCCTATCAATAATATAGTAATAACACAAATTATTTTTTTCACTTATTTCCTCCTTTAATCAAATTAACTTCGCCACCATCTATATTAAATATAATACCAGCAATGTTTTCAATATCATCTTTGATATGTGATGCAATCAAAATTATTTTTCCTTTTTTCTTTTCCTCTAACAATATCTTTCTGATTGCAATTGCTGCCTTTTCTTCTATTCCATTTAACGGCTCATCAAAAATCATAATTTTGGGATTTTCCATTAAAACCTGTGCAATCGCTAACTTTTGTTTCATGCCAAGAGAATATTTATGATATAGTTTGTTCATATCTTGCTTTAAATTTAATTATTGTAATTTGGAAACAAATCCGGTTCCATTAATAGTTGCTTTCTCGTACAATAGTTCCCAATCATTTAAAGAAAGCCACCAAGAACCTGAAAAATCTGTTTGACATCCAAGCTAATTATTTGCTGCTCTCAAGTTCAATGTTTTTATACTAGCAAAAAGTGCTGCAATACTGTAATACTTAATCACCTATAGTTATTCCTTCTCTACCGATAGCATATGTCACTTCGCTACTACCAACTGGCAATGATTGGAAACCAGAAGTAGCCCCCGTATTTTATCATCAACTTGAAATTGAATATCACGATTATATGATGTACCAATAATGTTTATAACTTGTGAACTATAATCAGTCTTACTTTTATTTTCTATTTTTGCAGTATTTTTCCATCCAGGAATTTTATACCCTGCAAAAAATACTATATCAGAAGAAAATGCTAAAGCAACTGTTATATTTAAAATAAGTCTCACTGCAAGAGCTACGATTATAAATTTTATACTTTTCTTTCATTAATCCTCTATTTCAAAATAGTATAAAAATCAAAATCATTCTCAATCACCAGCCATAAAAACTACTATAATACATATGATATGGTAATTTTATTATATCATATTTCGACTTTTTTTATATTGATTTTTAATTGTAATTATCAAGTTGTGTGCGACATTACAAGCATTATAATTTAAAAACGTTAAAAACATTAATATTTATTGTAATATTTTAAAAAAT
>DUWA01000004.1 GCA_012840755.1 Mycoplasmatota bacterium
AACTATTTTTAAAATAGTTTATCTTATTTTTATATATTCATCTGTTATTTTTTCTTGCTCATTAATTAATTCATTCGGTGTATTTTCTGTATCAAATATACTTTTATAATATTTTAGTTCTTCTTCTGTTATTTCTATCTCACTTTTATTGAATTCTTCTTTATGTTGCATTGCTTTAATATAATGTTCGTCATATTTATAACTTTCATGTTCAGCAGTAAATTGCTTATTACTTTTTTCTATAAGTGCTTCAGTAGCATAAAAACAAGCTGGTATACCTATTGCACTAATAGCAGCTATAATTGCAATTTTCTTTAATACCATTTTTTTCTTTGATTTATTTATCTCAGCCATTTTTTCTTTATTAACTGTTTTTATTTTATTTTTTGAAACAACATAATTTTTAAGAGTATCTATATGGTCTATATTATGTTTTAATTTTCCATTTTCTTTTGGAAAATATATTTTTAATATTTTATTAGACTTTTTATCTCTAAACCTAATCAAATTATATTCTTTTTTTTCAATCATTATTCCTTTGGTAAGTTCATGTGTTTCAAAAGATTTCCCAATAATATTTATTATATCTGTTTTTCTACATGGAATATCTCTATTACCAACTTTTTTATAAGCCACATTATTATCACTAGGTTCAAAAACATAATCAATAATCATAATTATTCTCCTTTAATAACATCTGTTTTTATAATACTACTTTTACCAATTAATGTCAATTTATATTTTCTCACTGATACAGTACGGATAATCAATGTTATTTATCTTAACTTTAATATTGTTATGTAAATCAGATTCATCTCCTTTTACTTTTATTAATAGATAGTTCCCAGTATGACCTATTATATATCCATCTTTATATGTTTCAGGTATAAAGTATATTTCTTTGTTTATAAATTTTTTCATATAATCTATCTCTAATTTTTTAGACAAATCCAAAAGTGATTTAACTCTGGATTTTTTGACATTATCATTTATTTGATTAGGCATAAGTGCTGCTTTAGTTTTTTCTCTTTTTGAATATGGAAATATATGTAGTTTGGAAAATTTAATATTGTTTATTGTGTTTACTGTTTCTAAGAAGTGTTTTTCTGTTTCACCTGGAAAACCAACTATTACATCCGTAGTAATAGAAATATCTGGTCTAATCTCTCTAATTTTATTTATTTTATTTATAAAATAGCTAGTATCATATTTTCTATTCATATTAATTAATATCTCATCTGAACCACTTTGTAATGGTATATGCATATGATCTACTAAAATATCATTATTTTTAATTATATCTAATACTCTATCGTTTATTTCTGTTATTTCAATCGACGATATTCTTAGTCTATCTAACCCTTTAATTTTAACAATATCATAAAGTAAGTCAGAAAAATCATAATTTTCAAATTCCTTACCATAATTACCAGTATGAATACCAGTTAGCACTATTTCCTTATGTCCATTCATTATAAGAGTTTCAATTTCATTAAAAACATCGTTTTTATCCTTACTTCTAACATCACCTCTAGTGTAAGGTATGACACAATACGAACAAAAGTTATCACATCCGTCTTGTATTTTAATAAATGCTCTTGTTTTGTTAAAATTATTAAGTGTCATATTTTCAAATTTTACTTTACTAATATCTTGATGATCTATGATTTTATTATTATTTTTTTTGTATTCCTCTATAAAATCTACAATTTTAGTTTTATTTGTATTACCAATTACAATAGAAACTCCTTCTATTTTTTTTGTTTCTTCTAATTTATTTTGAGCCATGCAACCTACAACTATTATTATTGCATTAGGATTTTTTTTAATAGCTTGCTTAATAACTTTTACTGATTTTGAATCTGCAGTATTAGTTACAGTACAAGTATTAATTATATATATATCAGCTATTTCTGATACATTGTTTATCTCAACATAACCGTTGTTTTTTAAAATATCAGCCATGACATTACTTTCATATGTATTGACTTTGCAACCAAGTGTATATATATAAAATTTCATTTAATCACTCCTTAAAAAAATAAGCCATAAGGCCTATAAATTTCTTCTAAATTCCTTTAGTTTATTTAAAAAATCTTCACTTTTCTTTATTTCGTTAGAAAGAGATGATATATCTAAATTATTATTATATGATGAATTAGCTTCGCTAGAATAAAAATTGTTATTGTATTCTAACTTTTTATCTCTATTTATCTTAGGAATATGTGGAAATTTAGCATTATTTTCCATCCTTCCATGTATTGGAGAAATAAAATCTGTACTTTTAAATTTGTTATTATTTTGTTCTTTATCACATATGTATTCTGGTGTTGTTTTATAGTCATTATTAACATTATCAATGTCGGTTTTTTCAAAATTATTTGTTGAATCATTATATGTATCAATATTATAAATATCATCACCAGATTTATTAGCTGATCGCAATAATTCTTGATAACTAATTATAGCCTTCTCCTCTTGTTCCTTTTCAAAATTTTCTACTACCTCATAAGTTTTTGTTTCTAGATCCTCTTGCATTCTGTCTAGCATTTTTTGAAGTTCTAATTTAGCATTTTCTTTTTCATCAGTCTCATCAACATTTTGTTTACTAACATTTAAAACATTTACCTCGTTATTTTCTATTTCTTTATGATTTAACATTTTTAATTTTTTATTTAAACTCCTACTTCTTAAGAATAAAATTAAAACTATAATAAATGCTAAAACACTTATAAACAATAAGCTATAATAAAAAAACATATCATTTGACAAAATTTCGAGAAATTCAAACATAAAAATCACTCCATATATTCATAATTTATAACACTTAAAATAAATAAAGGTACCGTTTCAACACGCATTATTCTACTACCTAAACTAACAGAAGTAAAACCAATCGAATTTAAATATTGTTCTTCTTTTAAAGAAAGTCCACCCTCAGGACCAATAGCTACAATTATTCTATCATATTTTCTATTATTTTTCAAAAATTTTTTAATATTAATATCCTTTTCTATAGTACTACACACTATTTTAAGTCCTTCTAAATTTAATAGTTCTTTTAAAGTCTTTAAATTATCTATTGTAGGAATATTAATTCTTTTTGATTGTTCACTAGCTTCTTTTACTATTTTTTTCCAACGCTCTTTCTTTTTGTTGAACTTATCCCCATCAAGTCTAATAATACTTCGTTCGGTAATAATAGGTATTATCTTAGAAACTCCTAGCTCAGTTGCTTTTTGTAATATTAAATCCATTTTTTGTTCTTTTAATAAAGGAATCAAAAGTATAATTTCAGTTTTTTCATTACTTATTAATTCTTGTTTTTCTATCATCTTAATATTAGGTTGTTTTTCAGTAAACAATATTTCACATAAATATAATTCTTCATTATATATAACCTCTATATTATCACCATTTTTCATTCGCATGACATTGGTAATGTGGTGAATGTCTCCGTCTTCTAAAATAAAATAATCGCCATTCTTTTCCTTTGAAAAATATCTTTGCATTATATCACCAAACTAATTTTATCAAATAAGGTTTGATATGTCTATTATCTATTAGTTTTTTTGTGTTATATTAATTTCATACAAATATATTCACAATAAAAGAACACTTAATTTTTAAATAAATGTTCTTTTATTAAAAAATTATTGTGTGGTTGCTGCCTTATAACACTTTAAATTACTACCTGAACCACTATAAGTTGACGTCCCTGATGGACAGTAATAACTACAAACATATTGTGGTGTACATGAACCTACAGGTACATATCTTCCTATATTAGAAGACCTACTACAATATGTGCATGTTGCACATCCGTTTTCTGTATAACCACAATCGCTACAACTAGCGCGCGTACTATATTCCTGACATTCATATGTGTATACTAATTCCCAATAATGTCCGTCTGGACATTCATCATAACAAGTTTGCAAAGATGAAACTACACATATCCATCCTTTAGTTGCATCATTAGTTAGTGTTCCTGTTGAACATGTATAAGCAGCATTTACAACTATTGTTGTTTGTGCATTTGCACTAGTTCCAGTAGACTTTGTTACTGTACATCTT
>DUWA01000129.1 GCA_012840755.1 Mycoplasmatota bacterium
ATAAATTTGATAATTTAATAACTATTAGTGAAGGAATTGAACCTAATAGATATGTTATTATTAAATATAAAGAAAATTAATTAATCTAATTTTCTTTTTTTATTGATTTATTGAAGATGATAGGGTAAAATTTTACAAAAGGAAGATTGTATGAAAAAAAATAAAATATTTAATGATCTAGCTTATATGAAACTAGTTAAAAACATTTTAGAAAATGATGAATTTACAAAGAGAGAAAACTTTGAACACCATATAAATAAAAGTGTTTATGATCATTGTCTATATGTTTCATATTATTCATATAAAATAGCAAAAAAACTTCATTTAGATGAAAAGAGTGCTGCTATAGGTGGCCTTTTGCATGATTTTTATGATGAACCATGGATTTGTAATATAGAAAAGAAAAATTTTTTTGAGAAACATGGTTTTGTTCATGCTAAAAAATCGCTATTAAATTCAAAAAAACATTTTTCAAATTTAATAGATAAAAAGGTGGAGAATATTATATTGAGACATATGTTTCCTTTAAATATAATCCCTCCCAAATATATGGAGTCATGGATTGTTAGTTTTGTTGATAAATATACATCACTTGAAATATTTTTAAAACCAAAATATATACCTATTTATCTTGGCATTAAAAAAGGAGGAAAAAATGAACGATAATATTGTAGCAATATCTACTAGCTTAGGAATAGGAGCAATTGCAATAATTAGAATCAGTGGACCTAATGCTATTGATATTGTGAATAAGATATATAAAGGAAAAGATTTAAATAAAGTAAATACACATACAATTAATTATGGTCATATTGTAGATGAGTTTGATAATATAATAGATGAAGTATTAGTTAGTGTTATGAAAGCACCAAAAACATTTACTAAAGAAAATATAGTAGAAATTAATACTCATGGAGGAATAGCAATCATAAATAAAGTATTAGAAATATTACTTCTTAATGGTTGTAGAATGGCAGAACCAGGAGAATTTACAAAAAGAGCATTCTTAAATGGAAGAATAGATCTAATCGAAGCGGAAGCAACAATGGATTTAATAAATTCAAAAACAGAAAAAGCAAGAAAATTAGCAATTAACCAAGTATCTGGTAATGTATCAAATTTAATAAAAAATTTAAGAAAAGAAATATTAGAGATATTAGCTAATATAAATGTAAACATAGATTATCCAGAATATGAAGATATAGAGGTTATTACAAATGATGTAATATTACCTAAAATTGATAAAATAAGAAATAAATTAGAAAAAATATTATATGAAAGTGAAAATGGTAGAATTATAAAAGAAGGAATTAAAACTGCAATAATAGGTAAACCAAATGTAGGTAAGAGTAGTATTTTAAATAGACTTTTGAACGAAGAAAAGGCAATTGTTACATCTATTCCAGGAACTACTAGAGATATAGTTGAAGGAAATATATCAATAAGTGGTGTATTACTTAATATAATAGATACTGCTGGGATTAGAAAAACAAATGATGAAGTAGAAAAAATAGGTGTTAATAAAAGTTTAGAACTTATTGAAAGTGCAGATTTAATATTATATGTTTTAAATAATAATGAGAAATTAGATGAAGAAGATAATATATTATTAAATAAAAT
>DUWA01000130.1 GCA_012840755.1 Mycoplasmatota bacterium
ATAAAAATTAAAAACATATTTATAACTGGTAATAAAATATTATCAGATCAAGAAATAATAGAGATTGCTAAAATATCAGACTATCCTTCTAATTTAAAAAATCCTTCTATGGTTATTAAAAATAGATTGTTAAAAAACACTTATATTAAAAAAGTTAAAGTTAATAAGAAAAGATTTAATCAATTATATATTAATATAGAGGAAAACAGGCCAATATTTTATAATTCAAATATAAAGAAAGTTATTTTATCAAATTCAGATGTAGTTTCAGATAACTTTGTTGTTCCAATTTTAATAAATTATGTACCTGATACAATATATAATAAATTTATAGAAAAAATGTCTGAAGTAGAAGATTCTATTATAAATCGTATGTCAGAAATTAAATATAATCCAAATGATGTTGATGATGAGAGATTTTTAGTTTCTATGAGTGATGGAAATTATGTTTATCTTACGTTAAAATCATTTTCTAATATTAATGAATATATTAATATAATTAAAAATTTTAATACTAAAAAGGGTATTCTTTATTTAGATTCTGGAGAATATTTCCAAGTATTTGAAAATTAGTTCATTATTTTGAACTTTTTTTTTATTTTCTTTTACATTTCAATTAATTTATAGTATAATTATTGGTAGATTGTAGGGGATGATTCTGTGAAATATGTATACTCTAGTTTAGATATTGGAACAGATTCTGTAAAAATTGTAGTTTGTGAATTAAACAAGAACAGACTAAATTTACTTGCTGCCTCATCTGTTAAATCTAAAGGTATAAAAAGAGGATTAATAACAAATGTTGAAGAAGCAACAGAATCTTTAAAACAAGCATTTAAAGATATAGAATCAATGCTTGGTATAAAAATTAAAGAAGTAATAGCATCTGTTCCATGCTATTTAGCTGATTATTCTATTGTTAAAGGAAATGTTCAAATTAATAGAGAAAACAATGTAATTACTGGCGATGATATTGTAGAAGTATTTGAAAACTCTATTGGAGATAAAGATTTAGAGAATAATAAAGTTGTAACAATTATTCCTATAGATTTTACTTTAGATGATGATAGGGTTGTAACAGAGCCTCGTGGTTTAAAATCAAAAACTCTAAATTCTCGCTCTATATTAGTTAGGACTCCTAAAAAAAATATCTATTCAGTAATTAGTATACTTAAAAGCATTGGCGTAGAGGTAGTTGATTTATCTCTTAATAATATTGGTGATATTTATGCTTTAAAAGGCCAAAATACATACGACAAAGTAGGAGCTATTATAAATATTGGTTATGCTACCACTACTGTATCTTTATATAATAAAGATGTAATTGTAAGAAGTTCAATAATACCAATGGGAAGTAAAGATATTGATAATGATATTGCATATATTTATAAAATAACTCCAAAAGATGCAAATAAAATCAAAGAGAAATTCGCACTAGCACATAAAAGATATGCTAGTATGAATGACTTTTATGAAGATGAAAACATAGATCAAAAAATCAAGATTAGTCAGTATGAGGCCTCTGAAATAGTAATGTCACGTATTGAAGAAATATTAAATCTTGCAAAAAATGAGATAAATGTATTAACAAATAGACAAATGCAGTATATAATAGTTACTGGTGGAACTAGTAACATGGCACATTTTGAATATATACTGCAAGATGTATTTGGTAAAAATGTTTCTGTCGGAAGTGTAAAAATGACAGGTATTAGAAATAATAAATTTTCTTCCGCAGTTGGAAATATTGTGTATTTCATTAACAAACTTAAACTAAGAGGAAAAAGTTACACAATGATCACAAATGATGATTCTGAAACACTAGGATCTACAAAGAGAAATATAATTGATGGAATGAACGATACAATGCTTGGAAAAGTGTTTGGACATTTTTTTAGCGATAAGGAGGATTAAAATATTATGTTTGGATTAGAAATGGATCAATTAGCAAAAATTAAGGTTGTCGGTGTTGGTGGTGGTGGAAACAACGCTGTTAATAGAATGATAGAATCTGGGGTTAAAGGAGTAGATTTTATTGTTGCTAATACCGATTTACAAGTATTAAATAGTTCTAAATCACCTGTTAAAATTCAAATTGGAGCAAATCTTACAAATGGTCTTGGAGCTGGTGCTAACCCTTCTATTGGTAGAGATGCTGCTTTAGAATCAAAAGCAGAAATAGAAGCAGCTATTGCTGGTGCTGATATGGTATTTATTACTTGTGGCATGGGTGGGGGAACAGGTACTGGAGCTGCACCAGTTATCGCTGATATTGCACAACAAAATGGTGCCTTAACAGTTGGTATTGTTACTAAACCATTTTCATTTGAAGGTAAAAAGAGAATGGAACAAGCAATTGCAGGTATTGAAGAATTAAAAAAACACGTAGATACATTAATTGTTATACCAAATGATAGATTAAGAGATATTATTGATAAAACTACACCACTTATCGAATCATTTAAAGAAGTTGATAATGTTCTAAGAAGAGGTGTTCAATCAATTTCTGATTTAATAGCTGTATCTGGACTTATAAACTTAGATTTTGCTGACGTTAAAGCTGTTATGCAAAAAAGAGGTAACGCATTAATTGGTATTGGAATTGGTGTAGGTGAGGGTCGTGCAAGTGAAGCAGCTCTTCAAGCTGTGTCAAGTCCTTTATTAGAAACTAGTATTACTGGTGCAACTGATGCAATAATCAATGTTACAGGAGGGGCTAATCTAACTTTATTTGAAGTAGAAGAGGCTGCTGAAATCATTAGAAAAAGTGCAAACACTGATATTAATACAATATTTGGTGCTGTTATTAATGAGAATTTAAATGACGAATTAATAGTGACAGTTATTGCTACAGGATTTGAAGAAAAAAGTGATCCGTTATATCACTCATATAATCAAAGAAGAGATGATATTGAAACTGTAACAGATGATTCTGAAGGTGATGATGTAGTTATCCCATCATTTTTAAGAAAAAGAGGTTTTTAAAAGTTGCTTGTCAACTTTTTTTAGAAAGAAGGAAATATATATGTTGTTAGGGTTTATGATATTTTTAATGGGAATATTATTTTTGTTCGAAAATATTATTCCAGGTTTTACTATTAATTATGATATTTTATGGCCATCTATTTTTATAATAATATCACTTTATAACGTTTTAAAGGATAAAAAATCCAATCTATTTAATAATGTACTATTATTTATTGGAATATTCTTCCTGTTAAAGAGTTTAAATATTATTACTAAAGATATTGAAAATTTATTTTTTCCACTTCTAGTTATTATAATTGGAATATCAATAATGTTAAAAAGCATTAATTTTAATAATAAATATAAAATAAATAAAGTAGATAAAGATGGTAGACTCGAATACAA
>DUWA01000131.1 GCA_012840755.1 Mycoplasmatota bacterium
CTAATTAATATAAAAAACAATTATTTTTTAAAAAATCCACAATTGATATACGATGATAAAATTAAAAAATTAAATAATCTAATTGAAAAACTTGAGATAATTAATCCTATTGGAGTTTTAAAAAGAGGTTATTCACTTACATATAAAGATAAAAAGCTTATTAAGAGTATCAATGATATTAACATTAATGATAATTTAATAATAAAATTAAATGATGGAAGTATTAATGTTAATGTTATGAGTTTAATGGAGGAATAGAATGGAAAAAAAAGAAAAAAAATTTGAAGAAAAAATAATTGAACTTGAAGAAATAATTAAACATTTAGAAAATGGCGATATTGATTTAGAAGATTCAATATCAAAATATACAAAAGCAATGAATCTTATTAAAGAATGTGATGAACAATTAAAAAATATTGAAGAAAAAATTAGTAAAATAGTAATGGAAGATGGATCTTTAAAAGAATTTGATGTAAATGAAACTGCGTAATTTCGTAGTTTTTTTAAATATTAAATGAATATATAACCATAATAATATTGTAGTCTGTTATGAAGGAGTGATAAAATGTTTTTTAAAAAAATTAAAAAAACATTAATCATCATGCTTCTTTCTATTATTATACCAACAACTGCTTTGGCATATTCAGACTACATTATTGCTGGTGGTGAAAGTGTTGGGATACAACTAAATACTAAAGGTGTATTAGTAGCAGGAATTTACGAAATAAATAGTACTTATCCTGCTATTGACGCTGGTATTAAAGTAGGTGATATGATTGTATCAATTGATAACAATAAAGTTGAAACAATTGAGCAATTAGCATCATATATTAATAACAGATCTGACAGTACTATAAAAATTGGTTATATTAGAAATTCAATATTAAGTCATACTAATCTTAAACTGTATAAAGATAATAATAACGTATATAAAACTGGGCTTTATGTAAAAGATACTGTTACTGGTGTAGGAACTTTAACATTTATTGATCCTAACACTAAAATTTTTGGTGCATTAGGACACGAAATTGTTGATCGAAATACAGGAAAGGTTTTAGAAATTAAAGAAGGGAAAATATATAATTCATCTATAACTGGAATAGAACCAAGTACTGATGGTGCTCCAGGTGAAAAAAATGCTAGATTTTATACTGATGAAGTAAACGGTAAAGTAAATAAAAATACACAACAAGGAATTTTCGGAAACTATACTAATCAAATTCCGAACAAAAAGCTTTATAAAGTAGCAAAATATGCTGATATTAAAAAAGGTAGTGCTAAAATAATGACTGTATTGAATGACACAGATGTAGAAACATATGATATAAATATAATTAGTTTAAATAATACTGGAAAAACAAAGAATATACTGTTTGAAATAACAGATCAAAAACTTCTAAGTATAACTAATGGTATAGTACAAGGAATGTCAGGTTCACCAATTATTCAAAATGATTATATAATTGGTGCTGTAACCCATGTAGTTATTGATAACCCAGCAAAAGGATATGGTATAATTATAACAAATATGTTAGAAGAAGCAGAAAGCTAAGAGAGTGATTTTTTTCACTCTTTTAGTTTGTTATTATAACTTTAAAATATAAAAATGGATATAACAATGGACTAATAAAATATAATATTGTATAATTGTATATACTTAGGTTATTATAAGGAGATGTAATATGAAGAATAAAGCTATAACAAGTAGAGATTTAGATTTTGCGAAATGGTATACAGATGTTGTTAAAGCAGCAAAATTAGTTGAGTATTCAAACGTTAAAGGTTGTATGGTATTTGAACCGAATGGATATGCAATATGGGAAAATATTCAAACTACGTTAGATAAAATGTTTAAACAAACAGGACACAAGAATGTATATATGCCTTTATTGATTCCAGAAAATTTATTAAAAAAAGAAGCAGAACTGATAGAAGGTTTTGCTCCAGAGGTTGCTTGGGTTACAATAGGTGGTCAAAAGAATCTTGAGGAAAGAATGTGTATAAGACCTACTAGTGAAACTCTATTTAGTGATTATTACAGTTCAGTAGTAAAATCGTATCGTGATTTACCGCTAAAATATAATCAATGGTGTAATGTAATGCGTTGGGAAAAAGAAACGAGACCATTTTTACGTAGTCGTGAGTTTTTGTGGCAAGAAGGCCATACAGTTCATGAAACGTCAAAAGAGGCGGAAGAAGAAACAAGATTGATGTTAGAAATATATAAAGATTTTTTTGAAAACTATTTAGCAATTCCTGTTTTAACTGGTAAAAAAACAGAAAAAGAAAAGTTTGCAGGTGCTGAATATACATTAACAATTGAAGCATTAATGTATAATGGTGTTTCATTACAATCAGGAACAAGTCATTATTTTGGCCAAAAATTTTCAAAAGCGTATGATATTAAGTTTTTAAATAGAAATAATGAACTTGAATATGCATACCAAACATCGTGGGGAGTAACAACTAGAATGATAGGAGCATTAATTATGGTTCATAGTGACGATAATGGTTTAGTATTACCACCAAAGATTGCTCCTACACAAATATCGATTATTCCAATAGGGAATAATGAAAATGTAATAAATAAAGCAAATGAAATTAATAATATACTTATTAACGCAGGATATATTACAAATTTGGACATGAGTGATAAATCGCCAGGTTTTAAATTTGCTGAAGCAGAAGTCAATGGAGTTCCTGTTAGAATTGAACTAGGTTCTAGGGATATTGAAAATAATGTAATTACTATAGCAAGAAGAGATACAAGAGAAAAAAATACTATTTCTATTGATGAAGATATTGTTAAATATATAAATAGTCTTATGAATGAAATTCAAAATAATTTGTTTGAAACGGCAAAAAAAAGAATGAATGAAAAAACATTCACTGCAAAAAACTTAGATGAAATAGAAAAGATTATGAATACGCAACCAGGCTTTATTAAAGGTGATTGGTGTGGTGATGAGAATTGTGAATTAAAAGTCAAAGAAATTAGAGGAACAAAATCAAGATGTATTTTAGAAAACGAAAAACCAATTTATGGAAAATGCGTAGTTTGTGAAAAAGAAGCTAAACATTTAGTTGTTTGGGGAATTCAATATTAAAAATCTATATAACTATAGATTTTTTTTTAATAAAAAAAAAGACCTAAGTATTATCTTAGGAAAATTGATGCTAATATTGAAGCTACCATAATAAATAACATAAAATAAGCAACTGCCTTTTGAACTTTTTTATTCATTTTATCACCTCATATATCAATTATAATACTTTTTAATGAAAAAAGGAATAATTTACAATATAATTAATATTATTAACTGAGGTGAAATAATGAAAAAAGCATTGGACAAGTTAAAATCACTCTTTAGTTGTAATAAAAACATATTAATTTTTGTATTTGTAATTTCACTAATCGGTATAATATTTGGAGCATTATTTAATATTCTAATAAACGAAAGTGATAAAAAACTAGTTGTTGAGCAAATAAATGAATATATAAATAATATATCTACTAACAAATTAAATTATTTAGATTCATTTAAAAGTGCTTTAATATCTAATTTGATTTATTATACACTAATATGGATCTTAGGAATTTCAATAATTGGTGTTCCTTTAGTAGTAATGATGGCTTTCTTGAAAAATTTCATAATAGGTTTTTCAATTGGTAGTTTTATTTTAACATATAATATAAAGGGTGCATTGTTATCAATAGTATATATATTTCCACATTATGTTATAAATGTAATATTATTAATATATTTAACTGTTTTTTCAATTATGTTTTCGTTTAAACTAATTGGCAGTATTATGACCAAAAATAGTATAAATTTTAGATCTTCTATGAAAAAGTATTCGTATATTTTATTAGCAACCATAATAATAATTTTGTTTACCACAATAATGGAGGTATTTATTACTCCGAATATACTTAAACTTATGTCTTTTTTAACTAAATAATTTATTTAATCATCTAAATAATATGATATAATTAATTAGGTGATTTTTTTATGAAAAAAGTTGTATTAGGAATGAGTGGGGGAGTAGACAGTAGCGTTGCTGCTATTTTACTTCAAAAACAGGGATATGAAGTAATCGGACTATTTATGCGTAATTGGGATAGCACCTTGAATAATGATTTTTTAGGTAATCCTGATATAAATAATAATATATGTCCACAAGAACAAGACTATAACGATGCTTTAGAAGTTTGTAATAAATTAGGAATAGTATTACATAGAATAGATTTTGTAAAAGAATATTGGGATTATGTTTTTACATATTTTTTAGAAGAATTAAAAAACGGAAGAACTCCTAATCCGGATATTATGTGTAATAAATATATTAAATTTGATATGTTTGTAAAAGAAGCAAAAAAATTAGGTGCTGATTTTATTGCAACTGGACACTATGCAAGAATTGAAAACGGTAGATTATTAAAAGGAATAGATAAAAATAAAGACCAAACATATTTCTTATCTCAATTATCTAAAGAACAACTTAAAAATGTTTTATTTCCAGTTGGTGATATAGAAAAAAACGAAGTAAGAAAATTAGCGTTAGAATATAATTTAATCACTGCTAGAAAAAAAGACTCAACGGGAATTTGTTTTATTGGAGAAAGGAATTTTACTAATTTTTTAAAAAATTATTTACCAAATATACCAGGAAAGATAATTAATATTGAAACTAACGAAGAAGTTGGTGAGCACATTGGACTAATGTATTATACAATTGGTCAGAGAAAAGGTTTAAATTTAGGAGGTAATTTAGATAGAATATTTGTGGTTGGAAAAAATATAGAAAAAAACATACTATACATAGCACATGGAGATAATAACGAATACCTATTATCAGATGAGGCAGTTATTGAACAGGTTAATTGGTTAAGTGATATAAAACCAAATGAATGTTTTGCAAAATTTAGATATAGACAACCAGATAATAAAGTTAGTATTCAATATTTAGAAGATGGAAATATTTTAGTTAAATATTCTCAGAAAATCAAATCAGTTACTCCTGGTCAAGCTTGTGTATTTTATATAGACGACGAATGTCTTGGAGGCGGAATTATCAAAGAGGTAAGAAAAAACAATCAAAGGTTATGGTATTTATAATCAAATACAAACACTTTACACTTGACATTTGACATGAAAGTGATAAAATGGTAATAGGAGGTTTTAGAGTATGGAAAGGCTAAACGAAATATTATATGAATTAGGAATTTCAAAAGTAAAACTAGCGAAATTTTTAGGAGTTTCTAGGCAAATGGTTTATAATTATCTAGAATTAGATGATATAAATAAATGGCCAAATGATAAAAAAGTACTATTATTTAATCTGCTTGGAGTAAAATCTTCTGAAGAAATTAAAGATATTAAGGTTAATACAGATTATATATTTGATGTAGAACTAAGAATAAACAATATACTTGATAATTCAAATAAAGTCGAAACTCAAGACGATGCGTCAATTTACAGTGGTCTAGGAAAGAAACAAAAGGAATTATTATCAAATATTGTAGATATAATTAAAGAAAAATTAGATGACGAGTCAGATGATGATTCATACAATTTATTTAAATATCTATATCATTTTTTACAAACAATTGATAATTCAAAAGAACCAAAATATATATTAGCTTATATTGCAAAAGCTGCAGGATTTGTAAAACCACTAGATTTTGTATTTGATGAAGAAGAACAATTTATATTTGAAAGTATAATGTTTTCAGCAATGACTTTATATAATAATGGTGATGCTTCAAAATCGAAATTAGCAGAATCTCATAAAAGATTTGTTACACATATTGAACATAAAATAGAAGAAAAAATGAGCCGCACTTTAGAATTAAATTCTGCTAAAGTTCAAGCTTTAAAAGAACTTGGTTATAATGAAATAAATGAAAAAAATGCTGCTGAAGTATTAGAAAAAATAGCTGAAATTCAGTCTAGAAAAGTAACAAATTAAATAGAATGTGAATATATAGACAAAACTGAAGTAAACATTACACAATATTCATAAATAAGTTGTGAACTGTTAAATTTAGTATATATTATAATGTATCAAAAACTAAATTAAATTAAATAGAACTTCAGGAATGGTATGGGGGTATTATGGAAGATTTATTTACAAGTTATATAGGTGATGATGAACAACTATATTATAAAAAATTAAATTATTTAAGAAAAACTGTTACATTAAAACCATCAGAATATATAAAAGTTGCAAAAGCTAGAAAAAGCGCTATGAGACTTACCGAATTATATAATAAACACGAAAAAAGAGATTTAATTGGTGTAGATTATAGTGTTGCAGATCAACTTGAGTATGAATTACGAATGAAAACATATGAAAGAATTATGTATAAAATGTGGGTTTCATACGGTAAAAATGAGCTATTAAGAGATTTTTGTGAAAGATGTTTAATTGAGGAAATGCAAGAGGAATTAAATA
>DUWA01000132.1 GCA_012840755.1 Mycoplasmatota bacterium
GAAAGTGGCTGATGAAAACTTTTAACAATATATTATGAACTTGCTTTGGAGTTATACACATGATAAGTGTGTGTCGCATTATTGCGTTAAAATAATAAGAGCATAAAGTATTATGAATTAAGGTGGTACCGCGGAATTTCCGTCCTTAAAACATGATACTTTTTGTATGAAGGAGTTTTTTATGGAAAAGTTAAGTTTATTTTTAATGACATTTTTGTTTATATATTTAATATATCTTTTTGCAGTTATAATAAACAAAAAAAAGATTGAAAAATTTAAGGAAGGTTCACAGTTTATATACTTTAAAAATATATATAAATTAAATCCTGAATCAATTAATATGAAAAAGTTTATAAATGATATAGGTTTAGCAAACTCATTTATAATTTCATTGACTGTAATAATAATTGATTATACAGATAAATTAATTATTAAAATGGTTGCAGGATTTTTAATATTAATTCCATTGATAATTGGAATATATCACATTATAGGAAAAAAATATCAAAAAAAAGCAAATATTACCAAGGAGGGAAAGCATGTATAATTTTACTGAAATAGAAAAAAAATGGCAAAAGTATTGGGATGAAAATAATACTTTTGTTGCTGAAAATAACTCAGAAAAACCTAAATATTACTATTTAGTTGAATTTCCATATCCATCAGGATCTGGATTGCATGTTGGCCATGCTAGAAGTTATAGTGCTCTAGATGCAATGGCAAGAAAAAAAAGAATGATGGGGTATAATGTACTTTTTCCAATAGGATGGGATGCATTTGGGTCTCCTGCGGAACAATATGCTATAAAAAATAAAATCCACCCTAAACAAGCTGTTTTAGAAAATATTAAGACTTTTAAAGGCCAGCTTAAAAAACTTGGTATATCATTTGATTATAGTCGTGAATTTTCTACTACAGATCCGGAATATTATAAATGGACACAATGGCAATTTTTACAATTTTTTAACCATGGGCTTGCATATAAAGACAAGAAGAATATAAATTGGTGTAACACCTGTAAAACAGGTCTTTCTAATGAAGATTCTAGTGGTGGTGTTTGTGAACGATGTGGAGATAAAGTAGTTCAAAAAGAAAAAGAACAATGGGTTTTGAAAATGAGTATGTATGCTGATAAATTAATTGAAGGTCTTGATGAGACTGATTTCCAAGAAAGAATTAAAATCGCACAAATTAATTGGATTGGGAAAAGCTGTGGTGCAGAGGTTTTATTTGATATAAAAGGAACTAACGATAATATAAAGGTTTATACAACAAGACCAGATACAATATATGGAACAACATTTATGGTAATTGCTCCAGAACATCCAATTATAGAAAAATATAAAGATAAAATTAATAATTATAAAGAAATAAAAAAATATCAAAATAAATCTAAAGAAAAGTCTGAGTTTGAAAGAATTGAACTTTCTAAAGATAAAACAGGAGTTAAAATAGATGGTTTAACAGCAGTTAATCCTGTTACAAAAGAGTTAGTACAAATTTGGATCTCTGATTATGTTATGATGAATTATGGAACTGGAGCTATAATGGCTGTTCCAGCTCATGATGAGAGAGATTATGAATTTGCAAAAAAATTTGGTATTGAAATAAAAGAAGTAATAAAAGGTGGTGACATTTCAAAGGCACCTTATATTGGTGAAGGTGAAATGATTAACTCAGGAATATTAAATGGAATTACTTCTAAAAATGAAGCAATAGAAAAAATGATTACTTATTTAAAAGAAAATAATATTGGTGAAGAAAAAACTAATTACAGATTACAAGATTGGATTTTTTCTCGTCAAAGGTTTTGGGGAGAACCAATTCCTTTAGTTCATTGCGATACATGTGGATGGGTTCCAGTGC
Source organism: Mycoplasmatota bacterium (assembly GCA_012840755.1). GTDB lineage: Bacteria > Bacillota_I > Bacilli_A > RF39 > UBA660 > DUWA01. Next base: position 1,867 of record DUWA01000132.1, read on the forward strand.
CGGATAATGAACTTCCGGTATTACTACCAGATGTTGCTAAATATGAGCCTACCGAAGATGGAGAAAGTCCGTTAGCATTAATTACTGATTGGGTTAATACTACTTGTCCAAATTGTAGTGGTCATGCCGTAAGAGAAACCGATACAATGCCTAACTGGGCAGGTTCAAGTTGGTATTGGTTACGCTATATGGATGCTAAAAATAATGATTGTTTTGCTTCAAAAGAAGCCCTTGATTACTGGGGAATGGTAGATTATTATAACGGTGGAATGGAGCATGCTACTAGACATTTGTTATATGCTAGATTTTGGCACAGATTTTTATATGATATTGGTTTAGTACCAACTAAGGAACCTTTTAAAAAACGTGTAGCGCATGGAATGATTTTAGGTGAAGATGGACAGAAAATGAGTAAATCAAAAGGAAATGTTGTTAATCCAGATGATATGATAAATTTATACGGTGCAGATGCCTTAAGGTGTTATGAATTATTTATAGGTGACTATGAAAAAGAAGTTATTTGGAATGAAAGTAGTTTAAATGGATGTAAACGCTTTTTAGATAGAGTGTACAAAATAGGTTCTAAATTAAACAATTCTAATGAGTATACCAAAGAAATAGAAATAATAATTAATAAAACAATAAAAAAAGTAACTGAAGATATAGAAAACATGAAATACAACACTGCAGTTTCAGCACTTATGATACTTTTAAATGAAATGGAAAGTCTAGAACATATAACAAAAAAAGACTATAGAACATTTCTTCATCTATTAAATCCAATCGCTCCACATATAACTGAGGAGTTAAACGAAAAATATGATTTAGGAAATGTACTGTGTAATTCTCTTTGGCCAGTTTATGATGAAAATAAACTTACAGATGAGACTTATGAACTTATTGTTCAAGTAAATGGAAAAGTTAGAGGAAAAGTTATAATACCTACAAATTCCACAAAAGAAGAAATGGAAAAATATGCTTTAGGAATAGAAAATGTTAAAATACATATAAACGGAAAGGAGATTATTAAATTAATTGTTATCCCATCTAAAATGGTAAACATAGTAGTAAAATAATATGAGTAGTATAAAAAAAAACAGTTAATAAAAATAGAATCCTTTTTAAACTTACTAAAGCAATTTACGATGAATATAATAAACTATATGAATTAGAAATTAATAACCAAAACAAAACGAAAATTATTATGAGATATTAGATAAAATAGATGTTTTAATTATGTTAGAACGTGAATACTATGAATATTTTAATGAATATAAAGAACGACAAGAGGTATTAATTGAATATATAAAATCCCAAAAAAATGTATATTTAACTACGCCATTAAAATGTATGTTATATAAAAATGATATATATAGTATTAGAATTTTAAATAATATTAAAAATTATATGATACGAAACAATGATTTTAACAGAAATTCATATTTAACCAATAATGATGATAGTTATACTCAAATGTATAAATATGAAATAGCACTTAATGAATACATTACTGGGTATTTCATAAAAAAAATAAATAGTATTATAAATAGTGGAAAATATGATAATAAAGAAAAAGACCTAATTAAGTTAAAATATAATTTATCATATATAAATATGGGTATCGAAAATATTTATTTTGAAACCAAATTTAATGAATTTGAACCTCAACTTTTAAATATATCAATCATTGAAAATAGTAATGTAGTTGATAACTATACTAAGTTTAGCACTTTAAAAAGAATATGTATGGAATACGTAATTTCTATAATGAATATTGATATGAAAGAGTTAAAAAAAGATAACAACAATTTCTTGATTTTAACAAATTTTCTTGATTCAATTATTAAAGTGATGGATCAATTAATTCCTATTGAAAAGGATAAAATAATCGAATTTGTAAAAAGTTTTTATAAAGATAAGTTAAGTGAAGAAAATGTTTTTATATATCTAATGATAATGGAAATGTTTGATTCTAAAGTAAATAATTCAGGTGAAAATAAGAAAAGTTTATAACTGTTCTTATTTTTTTCTTTTAAAAGTGGTATAATCAATATGGTGAGTCTATGGAAAGCTTATATGTATATGAAAAAGAGTTATATGATAAAGGGATAAAATACATAGCTGGTGTAGATGAAGTTGGGCGTGGACCATTAGTAGGACCTGTAGTTGCAGCATGTTGTGTGCTACCAAAAGACTTTTTATTAGAAGGATTAAATGATTCAAAAAAACTTAGTGAATCAAAAAGGGAAATATATTACAATTATATTATTAATAATGCTATTGCATATGGTATAGGAATAGTATCTGCTAGTGAAATAGATGAAATAAATATTTATCAAGCAAGCAAAAAAGCTATGATGATAGCTATTGAAGAAGTAAATAAAAAAATTAAAATTGAACATGTTTTAATCGATGCAATGCGGCTAGAATTAGAAATTCCAAATACATCCATAATAAAAGGAGACTCTAAAAGCATCAGTATAGCAGCAGCAAGTGTTATTGCAAAAGTAACAAGAGATAAAATGATGTATGATTTGGACTTAAAATATCCTAATTATGAATTTAAAAAACATAAAGGTTATCCAACTAAACTTCATCTTGAATTAATAAAAAAATATGGAGTATTTGAAGATTATAGAAAAACATATAACCCTGTAAAAAAAATATTGGAAAACAAATAGAATATTATGAGGAATTTATGTTTACATTAATATCAAAGGTTGTATTATAAAAAACACTTTTTTCTTTTGTTATATTTACAACCATTGTATAATTATAGTAGGAGAGTGATATAATGCTTGGTATAAAAATACCAAAATATAAGAGTATCTCTTTAAAAAAAGATTTTATTGAATATAAGAGTCCAGACAAAGTATATATACCTTTAGTTAATGGGTATGACACTGATGTAACTATTCTTGTAAAAAAAGGAGAATATGTATATAAAGGTGATATGATTGGAAAAACTAAAGGTCTTTTTAGAGTACCTATAATATCAAGTGTAAGTGGTGTTGTTTCGGATTTTCAAGAAATGAGTTACGCATTTGGAGATACAGTTAAATGTGTAGTTATTGAAAACGATAAAAATGACAATTACAAAGAAGATAAAGAAATAAAGAAAAATATAAGTGATTATACCAAAGAAGAGTTTATTGAAATATTAAAAGACTCAGGAATTGTTGGTATGGGTGGAAGTTCTTTTCCTACTTATGTAAAATATGAATGTGATAAAAAAATTAAAACACTTATAATTAATGCTGTAGAATGCGAACCTTATATAACAGCAGATCATACAATTGTAAAAAATAAATGTCAAGAAATATTAGAAACGATTGATGCAATTTTAGAAATAAATAATATTGATGAAGCTATTATTGCTATTAAGAACACTAATACTGAATTAAAAAAATATTTAGATGATTTTATAGGAACATATTTAAATATAAAAGTATGTTTAGTTCCTGATTTATATCCAATGGGCTGGGAAAGAAATTTAGTAAAATATATTAAGAAAAAACAATATGAAAACATACCTATAGAATGTAACATAATTGTTAATAACGTTTCGACTATATATGCAATGTATGAGGCACTAAAATATAAAAAACCATTAACAGAAAGAATCGTAACTATTACAGGCGACTTACTTAAAGACCCAATTAATGTATGTGTACCAATTGGAACACCAGTAAAAGAAATAATTGATGTTGTTGGTGGGTATAAAGATTCTAATAAGATTTTATTAGTTGCAGGCGGGCCAATGATGGGAAAAACAGTTTCTGAAAACTTAGTAGTATCAGCTAATTTAGCTTGTGTATTAGCGTTAAGTGAGTTAAAAAATGATGAACTTATAAATTGCCTTAGATGTGGCAAATGTGTTGAGGTGTGTCCATCTAAATTATCTCCGGTGTTGATTAAAGATAATGTAGGCAACAAGGAAAGACTAAAGGAACTTTTACCAAATAGATGTATTAGTTGTGGTTTATGTAGCTATATTTGCCCTTCTAAAATACTAGTTAGAGAATATGTGAACAAAGCTAAAGAAAATATTAAAAATTAGGAGGAATGTATGGAAATTATAAGAAAAACAGGACCTTATATTAAGGATGATAACAATACTACTAAAATAATGTTTAATCTACTTATTTCTCTTTTTCCAATTATTCTATTTACATTTTATAAAAACGGAATAATTCCTTTTTATGAAGGAAAAACTAATGTTATAGAAATGTTTTATCCATTAATTTTTATAATTACTGGAGCGCTTACATCTTTTGTAACTGAAACAATTTATTTTAAATTATTTTTAAAAATTGATAATAATCAACTATTATCTACTGTTAAAAGAAGTTATGCTATATTTCCTGGTTTGTTTTTAAGTTTAGTATTACCAATAAATACTCCTATAACAATTTTAATATTAGGTAGTTTTATAGCTACTTTAGTAGGTAAACTATTATTTGGTGGGTTTGGAAATAACATATTTAATCCAGCGTTAATAGGAGCACTTTTTATAACTAGTGCTTACTCAATTATAATAGCTAATAATGGTGGATATTTGAACAAATTAGAACTCGATACAATAAGTGGAGCCACTCCTTTAGCAAACACCAGTTTGGTCGAAGGAATAGGAACCTATCAAGAACTTGTTTCCCCATATGGTACTCTTAAAGATTTTTTTATAGGATTTATTCCTGGATCAGTTGGTGAGACAAGTGCATTTCTATGTTTAGTTGCCTTTATATATTTGACCTATACAAAGGTAATAAAATGGAGAATTCCAACAGTTTATATCTCAACAGTGTTTTTAATGACATATATTATTGGAGCTTATAATGATTTAGGTATTTGGTATCCGTTATTTCAAATTCTAAGTGGAGGACTATTCTTTGGGGCTGTATTTATGGCGACTGATCCAGTTACTAGTCCAACAACGCCTATAGGACAAGTTATATATGGTATGTTTTTAGGAATATTAACTGTTATTTTTAGATATATGACTTCATATCCAGAAGGTGTACTGACAAGTATTCTTACAATGAACATGTTTGTATTTATAATTGATAGAATTTGTTCGAAAGCAAGATTTAACTTTTCAAAAAGTAAATATTTATTTATAGCTTGTTGGTCACTTATAATAATTGTAAGTATGTTTATAGCAACATCATTTAATAAAGATTCCACGGAAACAGACCCTAATTTCAATATAATTTCTAAGGATGTTAGTAATAATAAAATTAGTTATGTAGTTACTCAAAAAGGTTATGTTGGAAACATAAAAGCAAGTGTTACTGTAGATGATGGTAAAATAATTGATTTTAAAGTTATAGAACAAAATGAAAGTTTTTATTCAAAAATAGAGTCTGATGATTATATAAATACTCTAATAAAAGGTCAAGATAATTTAGAAAGTATTGATACATTAAGTGGAGTTACAGTAACTTCTTCAGCTTTAAAAAGACTACTTATAAATACGATTAAAGATTATAAAAATGGTAGCAAAGAAAATATTATAAACGAAGATACAAACAATAGTAGAAACAATTTTGAAATTATAAAAATGGAAGATAATAATGACGAGAAGATATATTATGCTTCTAATTTAGGTTTCAGAGGAAAAATAATATTAAAAATAACAGTTTTAGATAAAACAATAACAAAAATAGAAATTGATTCATCTAATGAGGATTATATGGAACAAATGATAGATAGTGGTTTTTTTGATAATTTAGTTAATAATCAAAACAATATTGATAGTGTTGATGCAGTAAGTGGTGCAACAGTATCATCTAATGCAGTAAAAGAACTTTTAAAAAAATTTATAAAGGAATATGAGGAATATAAAAATGAATAAAAAAATTAAAAGCGTTTTAGCACTTACAATAACAGCACTTATATGTTCTTTAATTATATATGGATTAAATATTTTGATAAGGTGATAATATGGGAAAAATAAAAGATAAAATTATTTATGAAAATCCAATATTTGTATTAATATTAGGATTGTGTTCAAGTCTAGCAATAACGACCAAATTTGAAAATGCTTATATTATGGGAATTTGTGTTTTACTAGTTTTATTATTTAGTAGCACTATAGTATCTCTTACAAGAAAAATAATACCTGATAATGTTAAAATACCTGTATATATTATAATAGTTGCTACATTTGTTACAAGTATAGAAATAGTGCTAATTAAGTACGTAAAAGATATGTACGACATATTAGGAGTATATCTACCACTGATTGTTGTAAACTGTATTGTGTTAGGAAGATGTTTGACAGTTGCTAGTAAAGAAAAAGTACTAACAAGTATTAAAGATGCATTAGGAATAGGAATAGGCTATACTATTGCTTTGATGATTATCGCATCTATTAGAGAGATATTAGGTAGTAACACAATCACATTAATGGATTCGATAAGTTCTTTAACAGGATATAAGGCTATCTATACAATATTACCAAATTCTAAAATATTTCCAATTCCATTTTTTAATTCACCAGCAGGAGCCTTTATTACAATAGGATTGCTTATGGCTTTATTTAATTATCTTAAAGAAAAAAGGGAGGCTAAGAAGGATGAATCTAATTAATATATTCATAACATCTATTTTGACTCAAAACATTGTTTTGAATAAATTTTTAGGAATATGTCCTTTTATGGGAACTTCTAATAAAGAAAAAAATGCAATTGGTATGGGTCTTGCAACAACAATTGTTATAGTATTATCAAGTATAGTTACATATTCTATTTATAATTTTGTATTAATACCTACTAAAACCGAATATCTAAAAACTATAATGTTTATATTAGTTATTGCATCAATGGTACAAATCCTTCAAATGTTATTGAAAAAATATTTTAATGATCTATACAAATCACTTGGAATATATCTACCACTAATAACAACTAATTGTGCAGTTTTAGGAATAACACTTTTAAATGTAAGTAACGACTATAATTTTATAAACATGTTAGTTTTTAGTTTAGGAAGTAGTATAGGTTTTATTCTTGTAATATATATTTTTTCTAATATTAGAGAAAAAATTGAAATATCAAATGTTCCGAAACATTTAAAAGGATATCCAATAGCTTTTATAACAGCAGCAATTATGAGTCTTATATTTTCTAGGTATATATAATGTCATTTATTTTATTAATATTTTTAATA
>DUWA01000133.1 GCA_012840755.1 Mycoplasmatota bacterium
CAAATGAAATAATTTACAAAGGTTTTTTTCATAGTTACGGTGTTGATATGGCAAAACTAAGCAGAATTGCTGATAAATTTAATAATACACAAGAGAATGATTTAGAGCAAGAAAATTATTGTAGTATCAACTTCGGTGGTAAATATTTTAGTAAGTATGATGCTTTTATAATAGGTGAAATAAGAGAGGAAATAGATAATCTATATAACACTAGAAAAATTTCCGAAAAAGAATTTAATGTCTTATTAAGTTCATTAATATACTCAGTTGATAAAATTTCAAACACAGTTGGTCATTATGATGCTTATAGAAAAATAAAAAACATTGATGATTTATTTAAGTATCAACTAATAGAACCTATAGATACTAGAGAAAAAACTATACAAATTTATAGAGAGGATGCTAATGAACTAGTTGAAAAGATAAAAAGTATAGATATAGCTTTTGTAGACCCACCATATAATAGTAGACAATACTCTAGATTTTATCATGTGTTGGAGAATATAACTAGATGGGACAAACCCGAGTTATATGGTGTAGCAATGAAGCCTGAGCCTGATAATATGAGTGATTATTGTAGAGTAGCAGCCGCAGAAGTATTTGAAGACTTAATAACAAAACTAGATTGTAAATATATTGTTGTTACATACAACAATACTTATAATTCAAAAAGTAATTCTTCTAGAAATAAAATAGAATTAGGGGAATTAGAAGATACCTTGAAGAAAAAGGGAGCATTAAAAAAATTTAGTATGGATCATAATTTTTTCAATGCCGGGAAAACAGAATTTAAGAATCATAAAGAATTTGTATATGTAGTGGAGGCTAAATAGAATGACAAAAATAATAAGATCACCCTTTTTTTATGTTGGTGATAAGTACAAATTGATGACTCAATTAAAGAAACTCTTTCCAGATAGTATAGATACATTTATTGAACCTTTCGTAGGTGGTGGAAGTGTGTTTCTAAATACAAATGCGAAAAAGTACATAGTTAATGATATTGAGACTAATATTATTGATTTGCATAAGCTTTTTTATGAATATAAAGATAAAAAAGAAATTTTCATAGAGGAACTAATAGAAATAATAAAGAAATACGAATTATCATGTTCATTCATTGGTATAACTGTTCCAGAGGAACTAAAAAAAAAGCATGTAAAAACATATTATGCGAAATTTAATAAACCTGCCTATCTAGATATGAGAGATGAATACAATTCTTCAAAAGATATAAAATTGCTATATTTATTATTAATTTATGGATTTAACCATATGATTAGATTTAACAATAGTGGGAAGTTTAACTTACCGGTAGGAAATGTAGATTTTAATAATAATGTGTATACATCAATAAACAATTATATAGATTTTGTTTCACAAGAAAATATTAAATACCATAATATGGATTATATAGAATTTATCAACAATTTAAAGATTGGAGAAGATGATTTCATATACTTCGATCCTCCATATTTATTATCCAACAGTGAATATAATAAAATGTGGAATGAAGAAAAAGAACAAGAACTTTACAATATGATAGACGTTTTATCAAGTAAAGGGATAAAATTTGGATTATCTAACCTACTAATTCAAAAAGATGAAGAGAACCATATTTTGTCTAATTGGATGGATAAATATAATGTATATGATATAAAGAGTAATTATATTAGTTATTACGATAATTCTATAAAGAAATCCAATAAGGAGGTTTATATAACTAATGTCAAGGAAACCACAACATAAACCACTATCTTTCTCAACAACTATGAGAAATCCTGAAAGAATGGCAGGATTCCTAAACTGTGTTAAACCATTTGAAGGTATGATTTTAACTAATAAAATTATAGAGGAGATAGTTAAAAAAGTCATCAAAGAAAAACTTTATACACCAGTATACGTAAATCGGACACCAGAGTTAAATAGGATACTAAAAGATGAAGATAGTACATACTCAAACGATCAGATTATTGAAATTATACAAAATTCACCTCAAAACCATAAAGAAGCAGGTTTTGACCATGGTTGGCCAAGTAGATTTGATACATGGTATAAGCTTAATAAAGAGTTTGGATTTATGTATTATGAAATGAATAAAAAAATTGAAATATCAACATGTGGACATATGCTTTGTGATGCTTATGAGTCAGATGAAGAAAACAAGGGACAAAAAATTCAAAATGTTTTCTTAAATGCCTTGATGAAATATCAAACAAATAATCCATTTAGAAAAAATGCTAATGAAAATACTCCGGTAATTTTATTGTTAAGGGTTATAAAATTGCTGAAAGAAAAGAATGGAAAAGATGATCCAGGGATTAGCAGAAAGGAGATTCCATTTTTAACATGTTGGCCTGATAATGATTTTTTAAAACTGTATCAATATATTTTAGATTTTCGTAAAATCTATGGATTTACTGCAAGTTCAGAGGTTGTTTATGAAAAATGTTTAGAGTTATTGCAAACAGAGAATAGAAAGAGATTTAAGTTCAATCAGATAATAAATGAGGGTGTTGATGATTTTATTCGGAAGTTAAGAATTACTGGAATCATTTCCTTGAGAGGATTGGGAAGATTCATTGATTTTAATATGGTAGAAATTAATAAGATTAATTATATTATTGATAATTATTCAGATTATAAAACATTTTCAGATGAATATGAATACTACAAATATATGGGTGAAATTGATAGTAATATAATGACTATAGAAGTAGATACTACATTTGACTTAGAAACTTTAAGGGTAGAAGCTTTAAATAAATGGTCTAAACACTATGATAAAGAGATTGTGTTAAAAGAATTAGAGAGATTATCTAAACGAACGGCAACAAGAGACGAATTTTTAAAAAATATAGAAGAGCCAACTAGATTAGAATTTCTAACAAGTATTTCATTAAAGCAACAATTTCCCAATATAGATATTTATCCAAATTATAGTGTGGATGATGAAGGTAATCCAACTTTTACTGCCAGAGGAGGATTAGCAGATATAGAAATATTTGACGAAGAAAGTGACTCATTGTTTGAGGTAACGCTTATGACCAGTAGAAATCAAGCAACTAATGAAATACCTGCTATTACAAGGCATCTAGGTGAGTTGCAAGATAAAACAGATAAAAAAACATTTTCTGTATTTTTAGCCCCTGTTTTACATAAGGATTCTAGATATATGATCGACTTTACTAAGCATCAATATGGCTTAGATATAGTTGGTTTAAACATTGAAGACTATATTGAGCTAATACCTACATTAGAAACAACTTTAGATTTTTTAACATCAAAAAATTAAAACTTATTAGGTAGATAAACCTAATAATCTAAAATGATTGAACTTACCATTGAAGGGAGCATAAAAAGCTAATGCTCCCTTTTCTTTTCAACAACTGGCTCTTTCCACTCCATATATGTTTCTAAATTGATTCTCAAAAGATTCAATTCGGAGATTTTATTCTTCTGTTTTCTAAAACTTTCAACTTCTATATCTTTTTCATTTTTCAAAATTTGAAGTTCGTTTTTTATTCTAGGTATATCCCCTAATTCGGATAAATTAAACGAGTCAGCTAGTGCATTCTTAGCAGCTTCAAATAAGATGATCTTATCAATATTTACTTTGTAAAATTCATCTTTATCAGTGGAATTTTGGTAATTTTGATAAAGCTTATAATAGTTTTTATAAGTTTGTAAATCCTTACCTCTTTTAGCAAGTTGATTTATCTTGTTTTCTATATCCTTTATCTTCCGAGATTGTAAAGTTAAGTCCATATTTTGTTCTTTTAAGGATTTGTATAAGTCATCTACAGTTACAATATTTAATTCATTCATTACTC
>DUWA01000134.1 GCA_012840755.1 Mycoplasmatota bacterium
ATAATTTACAATTTAAATAATATAATATTAAAAATGATTAATAAGGAGAATATATGAACATAAGCTCGAAAAGTTATTATATAATATCTACACTCATTTTAATGGATAAATATAATACAAACAACTCAAAAATATCAGTTCGCTTTATTTCAAAAAAATTAGATATATCAAAAACATATTTAGAACAAATTTTTTCTATTTTAAAAAAAAATAATATTGTACAATCTATTAAAGGTATGAATGGAGGATATATTTTAAAAAGTAATATTGAAATGATATCCTTATATGATATATTGAAAATGTCTGAAAATAGTTTTAACTCAAAATTTACGTTAAATAAAATTAATTTGTACCCAGAAATAACAGAATCTATTATATCTACAGTCAATAAAATAAATAATAAGATTAATAATGAACTTAAAAGTATAACTGTTAAAGATATATCCAACATTAGTGAATATATATCTTCAAAAAACATTCCAATGTACTATATATGATTAAATTGATAAAATAAAAATAATAGTCTATAATTAACATGGTGATTGAATGAAAACTATTAAGGAAAATACGACGAATGATATCATTATAAAAAATTCTAGATTTATAACAAAATTAGTAAAAGTAAATAATATTGATGATATAGATAAAGCACTTAATGACTTAAAAGAAGAATATAGAGGCGCAACTCATTATTGTTATGCCTATATAATCGGTAATATTAAGCGATTTAATGATGATGGTGAACCAGGTGGAACAGCTGGAATGCCAATATTAAACGTTCTAGAAAAAAATAATTTAAACAATATTTTATGCGTTGTAATAAGATATTTTGGAGGAATTAAATTAGGAGCTGGAGGTTTAGTTAGAGCTTATACAAAATCGGTAACTGAGGCTCTTAAAACATGTGAAACAAACAAATTGGTAAAGGCAATGAAAATAGACATTGAATTTACGCACGACAAAATAAAACTTGTTGACACTATAGTGAATGCTGTTGAAATTGAAAATAAGGTATTTGATTTAAAAGTTAAATACAGTATTGTTATTGAAAATAACAAAATTGATAATATTTTAAACAACTTAACTAATAATAATATTGATATTACTAAAAAAGAAAATTGTTTTATAGAAAAATAAAAGCTATTTTATATAGATTTTTTTAAAAATAATAATTCATTATGTTGATTATTATACTGATTTTTTTTAACAATTAAGGAAATTATGTTATAATTATTTTGTTGAAATATTATGTATATTGATGGAATTATAAAGAAATACATAGACAAAGACATTTTTCCAAAATATAAAAAATATTATTCACATAGTATGTTTCACATAAATAATGTAATAAAAAATATGTTGATGTTTTCAGATTATTATACACTTGACAAAAATATGGCGTATGTTATGGCTGCTTTTCATGATTGCGGACTTAATATTGATAGAGAAAATCATGAATATGAATCTGCTAAATTTTTTGAAAATGATTCGGAAATAAAAAAAATTTTAATGATAAACAAATTAAAATCATGAAAGAAGCTATTGAAGATCATAAAGGTGCTATAAAGATAAGACATAGAAACTTTTATTGAGAGTGCTTATCAGAAACAGACAGAGATTTTGATATAAAAATATTGGCTAAAAGACAATTAGCTACATCAATAAAAAATTATCCTGAAATTAAAACATTTGAGGTACACTTTAAAAGGAGCCATGAATATATTTGTAAAAGGATTAATATGGACGGTAAATTTAATTTATGGGTAGATAATTATATAATGATAGAAAATAAAAATAAATTTCAAGAATATTTTTTAAACATGTAATATGCTAGATCTATATATAAAAAGAATGGGATAGAATTTCAAAAGATGGAGCAATGGAAAAAAATAATTAATTATTATGAAGATTATTAAAAGTTTACTATTTATTAAATTATAATTTTAAAGCCACACCTATTGTGTGGCTTTTTAATACTATTAATATTACTAAACTATAGCAATTTTTAAAAAAAATAGTTAACGATAACTATTTTCTTTATTTTTATTTACTTATTTGATTCATTACTTCTTCAGCAAAATTTTCTTGTCTTTTCTCAATACCTTCGCCTACTTCATAACGAACCATTTCTACAATACTACCACCGTTATTTTTAACAAAAGTAGCTACATTAACATCTCCATCTTTTACAAATGGTTGTTCTTCTAAGCAAATTTCTTTATAATATTTTTGAATTCTTCCTTCAACCATTTTCTCTGCAATATCCGGTTGTTTTCCTTCATTAATTGCTTGTTCTTTTAATACAGTTCTTTCTCTTTCTATTTCTTCTGTTGGAACATTTTCTCTTTTTAAATATAATGGTTTCATAGCAGCAATATGCATTGCTACATCTTTAGCAACTTCTGATGTTGTATTACTAACTTTAGTTAAAACTGCTATTCTTCCACCCATATGAATATAGCTTCCAAATTCTTCATTTTCATTTTTAGTTAATCTAGTAAATCTTCTGAAACTTAATTTTTCTCCAATAGTAGCTGTTTTTGAAACTAACAAATCGTTAAGAGTCCCTTCATCATAAGGTAAGTTTAATGCTTCTTCTATTGTATTTACATCAGACTTTACTACAACACTTAAGATCGTGTTAACTAAATCTTTAAAATCATCGTTTTTTGCAACAAAATCTGTTTCAGAGTTGATTTCAATAATCACTGCATTATTTCCTTCAATTAAAACTGCAGCAGTTCCTTCAGCAGCAATTCTATCAGCTTTTTTTGCAGCTTTAGAAATACCTTTTTCTCTTAACCAATCGATTGCATTTTCAATGTTCCCAGAGCATTCTTCTAATGCTTTTTTACAATCAAGCATCCCTGCTCCAGTTATTTCTCTTAATTCTTTCACTAAACTAGCATTTATCATATTCTTTTTTCCTTTCTAAAAATAAAGATGATTACTACATTTAATAATCATCTTTTATAAATCTATTTTAAAGCTTCTATTAATTCAGCTTTTTTCATTGTAGAATAACCTTTAATATTTCTATTTTTAGCTAAATCACGAAGTTCTGCTACTGTTTTATTAGTTAAATCTTCTTTAACTACGGCTTTTTCTTCAATAGTTACTTTTTCTTTAACTACGGCTTTTTCTTCAACAGTTACTTTTTCTTCGATCTCTTTTTTCACTTCTACTTTTTCAGATGATTTTTTATCTACTTGGTTTCTTTTATTATCTTGATATCTTTTATTTTCAAATCTGTTTCCTGAACGGTTATCGTATCTTCTTGGTCTATCTTCTTTTTTCTTAACTGAGTCAACAGCTTTTTGCATGATTTCATTTGGATCTTTTTTATCATCAGCACTAACGTAATCTACTAATTTTCCACCTTGTGCTTCAACAATAGCATTTGCCATTACACCAATAATTAATTTTACTGATCTAATTGCATCATCATTACCAGGAATAACATAATCAACCATATCTGGATCACAATTAGTATCTACTATTCCAAACACTGGTATTTTTAAACTTCTTGCTTCTCTAATAGCGATTTCCTCTTTTGAAGGATCTACTATAAATAATGCATCTGGAAGTCTGTACATATTTCTAATTCCAGATAAAAGTTTATTTAATTTATCGTATTCTTTTTTAAGACCTATAACTTCTTTTTTTGGTAATAATTCAAAAGTTCCATTTTTTTCCATTTCTTCAATTTCTTCTAATCTCTTAACTCTTCTTCTAATAGTTTTAAAATTAGTTAAAGTTCCACCTAACCATCTTTCAGTAACATAAAACGAATTACTTCTTATAGCTTCATCTTTTGTAGCTTCACTAGCCTGTTTTCTAGTTCCTACAAATAAAACCTTTCCGCCATTTGAAGCAATTTTGTTTAAAGCAGCATAAGCTTCTTCAATTTTTCTAGCTGTTTTTTGTAAATCGATAATATAAATATCATCTCTTGAAGTATAAATGTATTCTTTCATTTTTGGGTTCCATCTTTTAGTCTGATGACCAAAGTGAACACCAGCTTCTAATAAATAATTCATTGACACAACTGCCATATTTATTCCTCCTTTTGTTATTTTCCTCCGAACACCTCTTCTTTTTATACCACCTAAATAGGCACTAGGCATAAAAATCAGCGTCGTGTGTATTAAAAAGCCATAAACATTATACCATTAATTATATGCAATGACAACATCTTTCAT
>DUWA01000135.1 GCA_012840755.1 Mycoplasmatota bacterium
AATTGAATATGAAAATATTACGCAATTATATTTCTTATATAATTTCATAACAAAGGAGGATCCGTGGAAGAAAAGGAATGGTATTTAACGATATGGGTATCGTATTCGGAACAAGCGAACGAACTTACTAATAAAAGATTTACAATTGATTCATTTTATATAGCTGCACTATCTGCACTTATTACTGCAAATGTTCTAACATTAGATAATAAATTTGCAGTACTCGTTTCACTTTTAGGTTTTATTTTATCTATAATTTGGCTTCTTATGATTATTTCTTTTAAAAAATTAAGTACTGCAAGATTTTTGGTAATAGCTGAGTTGGAAAAACAAATGGATATAAAACCATATGAAATTGAATGGAAAAATCTTAAGAAGAGAGAAAAAAATAAATATATAAATTTGACTACTTTGGAGAAAATTACATCTGCTGTTTTTATATTCTCGTTCCTTATTCTTCTTATTTATTCAATTATTAATGTTTTTAATTAAGGATATTAACTATGTGCTGGAAAGCCGTGTTTTGAAAATCCTTAAAAATCAAGGCTGTAGTGTTATAGGAACAAGTACACAGTGTAATTATTATACCCGGAGAAAGAGAGATATTATCTAATCATCAATTAAACCGGGTACGATTAGATAATACGAGGTTAAGTTGCTAATGGTAAAGAAAAGAGCTTTTATAAGTTTTGACTACGACCATGACGAGGAATTAAAAATTGCCCTTATCGGACAGTCAAAAAATCCAGATTCTCCGTTTGAAATTGTTGATATGTCAATCAAAGAGGCGATTGATTCTAACTGGAAAATTCATGCGAGAAAAAGAATTAAAAGTTGCGATGTGGTAATTGTTATTTGTGGACATCATACAGATACTGCAAAGGGGGTGTCAGCAGAAATTTCAATAGCCAAAGAGGAAAAAATCCCTTATTTTTTACTTTCTGGTAGAGTCAAAGGTAATGTGGTTAAACCTAAAGGATCATTATCAAGTGATAAAATTTACAAATGGACTTGGGAAAATCTACAATTATTGCTAAAGGGATATAGATAATTTTTTAATACTTCAATAAATGAAATTAACTATAATCTACACTAGTCAACTAAAAATAGACACTTTGAACAGGGTACGCTTTGCTCATTTGTGTCCCTAAAATATTTTATTTTGATTTATCGGTTTCAAAATCAAGTACTTTTTTACATAGTGTTATTTCAAAAATATATGAGTGAGTAGTTACATAATTATTTTTAACTAATTGTTTTATAACATTTTTACAGTCGATTAAATCACTCTCCAGTACATTATTTTTGATTCCATTAAGCATTCTATCAATTTTATTACTAAATGCTTCAAGATATTTTTTATCATAACAAATTATTGTCACTTTATTATAATCATCATAAATAGCTGTTAAATTATAATTTGAAGCAAACTCAATATATTTAGATCGTTTAACTTTTTGATAATCATATATAAAGAATTTTTCATCATTAAAATTAACATGTTCTGGTATTTTTAGATAAGAAGACATACTAAATTCAAAATTTATTTTTTCATATTTATTTAATTCTAAAAAATCTTCAAAAATATTATATATACTTCCTTTTTCTCTAATCTTTTGCTTTTGGTATTCATCGAGTATTTCGTATTGATGATGTTCTTCTAAGGTTTTGAATAATGTGATTATTTGATTACATATATGGATTAGCTCGCCCTCTTTGAAATAATGTAATGATTCTAAAATTAAAATAAGCCTTTTAAATTGTGATGTTTTTGCAATATTATTCACAAATAGTTCTTTTTTGGGTATATCATTTTCATAGTCAAATTTATTAGTTATTAATTTATACAAATTAATTAATTTCAGTGAGTCAATAAAACTTTTTGTGTAGTAATAAAACGTATCTGCATGATATTTTTGATTAAATATTTTATTATCATTTTCAAACATTTTAAAATATATTTTTAATAGGGCAATATCTTCCGCAGTACGACTTTTATCATCGTCAGATAATTTATCAAATTGGCCGCCAAAATCTATTAAAATATTTTTTACATTCTTTTCATAAATTTCTACATTATATTTAATTTTATTAATAACATTAGCGATATTTGATTCTCTATCTTTAGGTTCATTTTGTAACATTGTAAAAACAACGTCATCAAGTAAAAAATAAATAGGTGAAACTTCCTTGATTAATCGATATCCAACCCCATTAGGTATTTCTTTAGTAAATATTTCATTGAGAATTAAGCCCATAGAAAAAATGTCCGTATAGGTTCCATATTTTTTGTTTTTATTTTTCCTCTGTTCTGGTGCTGAATAAGAAAAATTTCCGACTTTTTTATCATTAGTTTTAATTGGATGTTTCTTGTTAAAGTGGGCAATACCAAAATCCGCTAAAAGTAATCTGTCATTTTCTTTATCATATAAAAAATTTTGTGGTTTTATATCACGATGAATTATTTTGCCCTTTGAATAATTATGAATAAATTTTAATGCTTCACAAATATCTAAATATAATTTCAATAAATGTTGAAAGTTATTATCCCGTTCAATTAATTTATCAAAAGAACATTCAAATAAATCCATAACATAGTACATCCTATTTTGTCGATTTTTCTTTCCTACATTAACCTTTGTTTCTCCTATGTGTAAAATTTTAACAATATATTTACATCTTGTTCTACTCTGAAATTCAACTTCATCGTTAAAACGTTGTTTATTTTGGTCTCTTAAGCGATATTTTAATATCTTTAAAGCATAAAACCGTCCATCTTTTTCAACTTTATAAACAAAAGAATTGCCGCCTTCAGCTATTTTTTTTATTATTTTATAGCCATCAATAATATTATTTTCTTCAAAAGTATTCATAATATTTGTCCTTCTTTCTATCTTGTTCTTTATAAAGTATCTACATTTAGTTAACCAGTGCAGACTAGTGCACTCCAACTTTATCTTTTACACACTATATTATTAATTGTCTTTTTTTGACAAGAAACGTTAGCCAAAGAAAGCCATATCAAGACATTTGATAATACCATAATCTTTATTACCGACTGAACTAACAGTGGCATCAATTATCATTTTATTTATTAAATAATAGTTTTTTATATCTTCTAAATGTTTTTCTCCAAATTTTTGAGTTATTTTTAATTTACCC
>DUWA01000136.1 GCA_012840755.1 Mycoplasmatota bacterium
ATTAATTGTAGTAGTTATTATTATGATTAAAATGTTTGTTGAAATAGATAAAAAAGCTGGGTATTTACAAATACCATATTTGTTATGGTTAGTATTTGCTAGTATTCTAAATTTAAGTATCATAATTTTAAATTAAGCACAAAAGTGCTTTTTTATATAGTTATTATTATAAAATGTAAATTTTAAGGTTATAATAATATAAACTATATGCTATAATATTTAAAGGAGGGATATATTTATATGGAATATACATTTATAATGATTAAACCTGATGGTGTAAGAAAAGGTTTAGTTAGAGAAATTACTGAAAGAATAGATAAAGCAGGATTACAGATAGTTAAATTCGATGTAAGAAAACTTGAAGGAAATACTATAGATGAGCATTATTCACATCTAGTGGAAAAGCATTTTTATCCATCTTTAAAATCATTTATGTCATCTGATTATGTTGTTCCAATGATTGTTTATGGGGAAAATGCCATTTCTGCTATGAGAAGTATGATGGGACCTACAAAGAGTGCCGAAGCCCCTAAAGGGACTATAAGAGGAGATTTTGGTGATAAAGAAATTGTTACATATAATATAATTCATGGTTCTGATTCACCTGAAAGTGCTAATATTGAAATTAAAAGATTTTTCAACATTGATATTCCAGAACTGGAACAAGAAATGGAAAATAGAAAAGTAAAATATATAAGTAGATAAAAATAAAACCCTAATTGGATATTATATTCAATTTGGTTTTTTTATAATCCACATTATAAATATATTGTCATTCCTATTAGTTTTATATAACAATAAAAAATGTAGCAGTTTTCATCTGTCTACATTTATATTACAAGTGATATTGCTAATTAGCAATATGTCATTTATACCTTCATTTTTATAGAGTTATTAATTGATTCCAAGATGAACACTTCATCCTCACCAAATGGAATTAAATCAGATTCTATAAAATTATATCCCATTCCATATTTTTCAATTCTTTCATCATAGAAATGCCACCATTCATCTTCATTTACTATTAAACCATATTTTTCACATGTAGAAATTAATAAATCTCTATTTTTTTTAGCTTCATCAGAACATTTATCATAATGAATATTAGCTTTCCCAGTAAAATCATCAAACTCAGAAGGTAATTCAACAGAAGTTCCATCTATATTTGTAATTAAAACATCTATTGCATTAATTGTTATGTTATGAGTACCGTACTTATTAGGATTTGCAACCAAAGATTCATCATGAAATCCATGAGTATCGTAAAAATAATCCCAAAACAATCTTTGAATTTGAATAGGTCTATAGGCATCATATATAGTAATACATTTGCCATGCTCTTTTAAATCATTATTAACTTTTTTTAATTTTTTCCAAACGCCATCATTTATTATAATAGGCATATCTATAGGATATACACTTTGCCCAACAAAATTATTATTTGTAGCATAAACAAAATTTTTATACATTCCTTCTTTTTTTAATTCTTCTTCGGTTATTAATATAAAGTTATTTAATTTACAAAAATTATTTAACTTATCATGGTTAATTTTCATTATTAAATTTTCCATTTTTTCACTTCCTTTTTTACTATATTAATTATGCATCATTTATGTAAACTTTGCAATTATTACTTTTCCTTCGTAAATGATTTTTAATCAACAAAAAAAATGTAGACATGTTTTTTGTCTACATTTATATTCTATTGTTATTTGTTCTTTATTGTTTTAATTTCATTTATTTTATTTTTATTATAATTAATTATAACTTTATCATTTAAATTTATAAATGGTAGTAAATCAGCATTTATTTTTATAGATGCCTTATA
>DUWA01000137.1 GCA_012840755.1 Mycoplasmatota bacterium
TAAAAGGTGATTATTTATCATCTGCAAATCCAATTAAACAAATAATATACGATATAGAACAACATGGAATTTATATCAAGACGATGGTTTATCAAAATGGAAATACAATTGTATCTAAACCAGAAAAAATATAAATTAAAAGTCTAGATTTCTGAACTTTTTTTGTTGCATGCATAAAAATCTTGTAATAATTTATGTTATAATTGTAAGTGAAGGAAGTACTTTGGTGATATAAATGATATTAAAAAATAATGAAAAGTTAAAAGAAAAAGATTTTGTTAATGAAAAAGAACTTCAAACTTATTTTGAAGAACATTTAAAAGAAATATTAGGATTAGAATTTGTTGCAACAGAATTTGTAGTTGGTAGTTTTAGATTAGATACAGTAGCATTTGATGAAGAAACTAAATCATTCAAAATAATTGAATATAAAAATGTTAAGAATCACAGTTTAGTAGATCAAGGATATACTTATTTGAAATTATTATTAGAAAGAAAAGCTGACTTTGTTCTTCAATATAATTTAACATTAAACAAACATATAAATATAAATGATGTAGATTGGAGTCAATCGAGAATAATATTTGTATCTCCGGTATTTACATCATATCAACTTAATGCAACAGATTTTAAAAATATACCAGTAGACTTATATAAAGTTACAAGATATGAAGATAATATAGTTGATATAGAACATATACAAAAAACAAGTAATGTAAAAATAGAAGAAGTAAAAATTGATAAAAACTCATCAGTAACTAAAGAAATAAAAGTATATACAGAGGATGACCACTTTTCTAATGTGTCTAATGAAGTTAAAAGATTATATGAGATTTTAAAAGAAAGAGTATTACAATTAGATGATATAGATGTTGAAGTTAAAAAAATGTATATAGCATTTAAAGGAGCAACAAATATAATTGATATAGCATTTAAGAAGAATGAAATTAGAGTATATATAAACATGAAAAAAGGAACTTTAGAAGATCCTTTAAATATAACAAGAGATATAAGTACAGTAGGACATTGGGGCAATGGTGATTATTGGGTAATGATTGATTCTGAAAAAGATATAGATAACGTTATTCCTTTGATTAAACAATCTCTACTTATAAATAAAAAATAACTTTTGGGTGGCATAGGATGAAAGAAGTTTTGATAAATTTAGTAAACAATTCAACATTTTTAACTGTAATATCTGGAGTTTTAGTGTTTGTATTTAGTCAAATTATAATGGAATTTGTAATAAATCCCAAGAAAAAATACAGAGCATTAAAAGAAAGGATTGCATATACACTAACATTGTATTCGTGTTATTACATGAATCCTTATCGATTTGACAAAGATGAAAATGTAAGAAATCAGAGTGAATATGATGATGCTAGTAAAGAGGTTAGGAAAATAGGTTCTGAATTATCCGGATATATAGGAAATATATCAAAAATAAGATTTAAGAAAAGAAAAAGACTTTTAGAAGCAAGGGATTGCATAATAGGAATATCTAATGGATTTTATCAATATCCAGAATATTCTCCGATAAAAGATAATAGAGATGCAGAAAAAAGAATAAAAGAATTATTAAAAATAAAGTAAGCCCAGGAAATAATCCTGAGCTTTTTATGTATTAGTATCTTCTAAATCAATGGAAGCTAAACTTTTAAGGAATTCAATATCGATATCAAAATATTTGATAACATCTTTAGTTGGAACACAATGTGCTGGCATAAACTTATCTGGATACTTTTTTCTAAATTCAATTTCAATACATCTTTTAATTTTACTAGCAGTAGAAGAGGATACATTAACAATTTTCATAATGTCTTGATTAGAACACCATGGAGTAGCTAATATGTTTAATATTTCTTTAGCTTTCACACAAATACCTCCTTTCAAAAGGTATTGTATTAATCACTTATTATAAGAAAAAAGTCAAGTGTTTTAGGTATAAAAATGTGGTACCTAAAATAGTCATAAATGACATTCATAGTAGAAAATTACAACTTAATTTTAATAATAATTTTAGGGCTCCCTTAAGGTGCTAATATTCTTTAAATTTAAGACAAAACATACTTTTTCTAAGACCAAAAACGTATACCCCCTGAAGAGATGCCGAAAGGCGTCTCATTTTTTGTTTAAGCCAGTGTTTATAAGGGTTTGTGAGTTTTTATTACTTACAACTGTATTGTATTAGATACGAATTAGATACAA
>DUWA01000138.1 GCA_012840755.1 Mycoplasmatota bacterium
ATTATGTTTAACATTATTTTGATTATAACCAATAACTGCGTCTAAATTAATATTTTCAATACTTTTAAATATATTATGATCTATATATTTACTTTTTTTTCTGAGTTTTTTAATTAAATCCTTCATTTCTTGTCTTTTGCTACTACCATCGTTTAAAACAGAGCAACTTTCAGTAAATCTACATGCACAATTAATAAAAGTAAGTTCATTATATCTTTTCCATGAAATAATATCCTCTTCCTTAACCAGATACATTGGTCTGATCAATTCCATACCTTTGTAATTTTCACTATATAACTTTGGCATCATAGTCTTAATTTCAGCACCATAAAACATACTTAATAAAATCGTTTCTATAACATCATCATAATGGTGCCCAAGCGCGATTTTATTACATCCTAATTCACGAGCTTTACTATATAAATATCCCCTTCTCATTCTAGCACATAAATAGCACGGAGAACCTTCTTCTTGAGTAGAAACTACATCAAAAATATTTGTTTCAAAAATAGTTATTGGAATATTTAAAAGTTTTGCATTTTCTTCTATTTTTTCTCTATTTATTTTATTATATCCTGGATCCATTACTAAAAACACTAAATCAAACTTTATTTTCCCATGTTTTTGTAATTCTTGCATACATTTTGCCAATAAGAAAGAGTCCTTACCTCCGGACATACAAACAGCTATTTTATCATTTTCCTCAATTAATTTATAATCATTTATTCCTCTTACAAACCTAGCCCATATCCCTTTACGATATTTTTTTATTATACTTTTTTCAACTTCTTTATATTTTTCCAATATCTTATCCATAATTACTCCTTTATTAATTCTTTATAACAAATATCAAATATATTTAAAAACTCATTTAATTCGTTTTTGGTAGTTAAATGCGAAAAACTTATACGAAGTGTTGATGAAGCAACCTTTTTGTCATTTGTTAAAGCGTACACAGATTTCGACATTGTATTTATCGGACAACATGCAGCTTTTACAGAAACGTAAACATTATGTTTTTCAAGCATTTCAACATATGTTGTTGATTTTATTCCCTTGATACTTATATTTAAAATATATGGTAGACAATTATCACCACTATTAAATTTTACGCTTTTATATTTATTTAAGTTTACTTTTAAATATTCGTTTAATTCTTTAACATAATTATATCTATCATTCATGTTATTTAAGGCAATTTCTAATGCTTTTGCAGTTGATACAATCATATTTAAAACTGGAGCTCCACTTCTATATATTGTAGTACTTTTACCACCTAAAACTATAGGATTTAAAACTATATTTTCTTTTTTTATTAATATTCCAAAACCATTTAATCCATAAAATTTATGCGGAGAAATAGTCATTAAATCCACTAATGAAGCATCTACATTAATTTTTCCTACAGCCTGTGTTGCATCTGTGTGGAATATACAATTAGGATAACCTTTTATTATATTAGATATCTTTTCTATTTGTTGAATTATTCCAAGTTCACTGTCAACATAATTAATACTTACTAATATAGTATCGTTCCTTATTATACTTTTAAGTTCTTCTAAATCTACCTCACCATTATGATTAACTTTTAAAACATCAACTTCGTAGCCATCATCTAAAAGTGCTGTTACTGGAGAAATCACTGAACTGTGTTCTAAAGCTGATACTATTATATGTTTTCCTTTATTTTTATATCTTTTAGCGATACCAAATATAGCTAAATTGTTCGATTCACTTGAACCTGATGTATATATAATCTCTTCATTTTTAACATTTAATAATTTTGCTATTTTACAAGTTGATTCATCTAATAAGTTTTTAGCTTCTAGTCCTAATTTATGACTTGAATTAGGATTAGCAATATATTTAAGTGTAGTGTCATAATATAAATCTAAAACGTCCTTATCAACAGGACTATTAGCAGCATAATCTAAATATACCATGTTATTCTCCTTTGTTATTACTAAAAAATGAAATATCATCTATAACAATGATACTATTTTTATACATATTCATCCAACAAGTATAATAATATTTTCCGGTTTCATTAATTGTAAATTCAATTTTGTTATCTCCTTCAAAAAGTTGTTTTGAAAAACCAAGTTGTGCAAATTTTATTTCATTATTACATCCGTTTAATGATCTATGGTTTGTTTTAATAGTTATTACAACAGGAATTCCTTTTTGAATGACTATGTCTTGATAACCCATAAACGTCAAATCAAAGTCAATGTATTGTACACCATCTACAATGTTGCTTTTTAAATATGATGAATAATCTTCCTTTGTAAGTTTACTAATATCTATTCCTAACGATAATAAACCTCTATTAAGCATAACAAAAGATAAAATTAAAATCAATACAGCAGAAATTTTATTTATAAAATTTTTTCTTTTAAAACTAAAGAAGTTTATAATTAAACCAATAGTTAGCATCAATGGAATTGTGCCTAATGCAAAGAAAAACATACTTAAAGCTCCAAGTATCAAAGATGAGGTAGATAAAGCATATAATTGCATAGCCTGTAGGGGTCCGCATGGCATTATACCATTAAATAAACCAATTATAAAAGAACTTTTATTCTTTATTTTTATATTAGGAAATATATTGAAAATGTTTAAATTTAATATTTTTAGCATATTTAAAGACATTATAAACATTATTATTGATGCTAATATGATAATAATCCCATTTAATGTGTTATTTAAACTAATAAAAGAGCCAATAAAGCCAAAAAGACCACCTA
>DUWA01000139.1 GCA_012840755.1 Mycoplasmatota bacterium
AATTGATATAATTTGTAAATTATTAATGAATCATGCTTTTTTTATTCGTTATCGACAAATTATTTAACAAGAGGTATACATACTATCAGTATCAAAGTCAAAGGTAAACATTATGGAAAAAATGAGTATTAAGATTTTAAAGATTAAAGCAATATGGAATTAATAGAATGTATCTTAATATTATGTGTGAAAAAAGGAATTATTGGAAGAGTTGGAAAAGGAATATATTTAGATTAAAAGAAAATTGTACTATGTGTTTATATATTATGAATTATAATTTATCGGTTAGAGTAAAAAAGGCTGGAATATAATCCTATCCTTCATTCATTTCATCGATTAAGCTTGTTATATTACTTAAAGCATTTGAATATAGATATGTATATGTATATGTATTAAGAGTTTCTTCAATCTTAGAATGTTCTAATAATTTAGACACTATATTTATACTTGCAGCTTTATAAATTATAGGGAATCACATTAATAGCTAAAGTCATGTTGTTTCATTTATTCACAATTTTTAATTTACAGTTGTAAAGTAATTGAAATGCACATTTAAACTTTAAGTATTCTGAGCCGTGAGGTGTAAATGGTAGGTTTATGTGAAAAAAATATCGGAATTTTGAGAAAGTATACATTTATCTTTTTAAGGAGTATAATTTAAATAATGGAGGATTTATTATGATAAAAAATAAAGTTTATATTCTTATTGTTGTGTTATCTATTATAGTTATATTATTCTTTATATTTTTAACAAAAACAAATAATGGTGAAAAATATATATCGGATCATGTATTTTTATATGATGTTGCTATAGACTACTTAAAAGAAGAAAAATATCAATCTAATGAACCTAGTAGTGAGAAACCCTTTTATAATTTTTTCATAACTTATGATAAATTTGGAATAACTAAAAATAAAAATTATAAATATGCTTATATGTGGGTTTTAGCAAACACATATTACATTGAAAATGGTGAAAAGATAGAAGATAGTGGGTATTCAATGTTTTTCAAATTTACATTTAAGGATGATAAGGTTATAAAATATGAAATTCCGGAAGATGGAAGCAATTATGTTGATTCAATAAAAAAAATGTGTATAGATAAGCGAATGTGTAATAAAATTATTAATTATAATTCTAAATTAAGTAATGAAGAAAAAATAAATGAATATTATTCTAAGGTTACTGACCCAACAAAATTAAATAAAAAAGATATAATTTCTAATGATGATTTGTTATTTTCAATTAGTTGGAGGAAAACTGATTGTATACCAGTTAATTTAAATATCTATGATAATAATAAGTATGTACTATATACAGCGTTTGAAGCTTGTAATATGGGTGAGAATTGTAACTCATTACTTAACTATACAAAAAGTGAAGCGGGAACTTATAGTTATGATGTTATGAAAATAATACATAATAGCATAATTGCAGATAATATGACTTTTACTAATGATAATTTACCTGAATATGAAATATATACCGGTAAAGGGGAG
>DUWA01000140.1 GCA_012840755.1 Mycoplasmatota bacterium
AAAATATATTTGATTTTGGACATAACAATGTCCCGGTATTAAAACCGGAACAAATTTCTTACTAAATCTATTTTGTATTTGTTCTATTCTGATTTTGGACACAGATATTGCGTGGTCCTGAAATCCGGAACGAATTTCTTACTAAATCTTACTTTATTATTTTTACTACATACACAAACGTAACTACCTGTATATTTATTATAGCCTATAAAATTACATAAAGCAAGTAAGATTATAAAATATTTGTTTTTCCTTGTGTGTTGATATTAGTATTTAATATTTTTTTGTATATCTTATGTTGATTAGGTCATACTCAAGTCCATTTTATAATATAAAATAAATCATTTTATCACTTACATATTTTCTTTAGTAATAAAATAATTTATATTAAATAAGACTAGATCATTTATTTTGGGGTATTTCCTTCATCTCTAGTTTTGTATTTCTTTCTTGTTGTTCATATGTTGCATATTTTAATTATAATTTTAAACACATCTATTTTCACTATATAATCCTCCCATTCCTTACAACTACTAGACTTGAGCTATACATAAACTACGCACATTCACAAGGATGTACATACGCACATCAAAAACATCCTTAGATCATCTATAGCCCGCATATACAAAGGTTTTTAAACTTATACTTACAATGTGTCTAAATTAGAATACTAATCTTATTTCAAAATAATTAGACACACATTGATAAATCACTATAAATCACTGTAACTATGATATAAACTAGCCTAGAATCGATTTTTATCAATGTTGTAGATGATACAATGAAATTTGATTCCAACTGCTGCTCCTAACCTGATATAATATTAGTAGAAGATATTATGTAAACCAAGGAGGTTATTAAAATGAAAAAGAAAAAAGAAAAGCTTTGGAATCCTGTCTCTGCTTTCTTTCTCGCAATATGGACTGCGGTTAGTATTTACATTTTTCTCTTTAATCCACCAAAAATAATTAGAGTTTTTTTATTAAATATGTTTGACAAATATTCTCTACTCCTCAAGATTTACCAAGGTTTACAATTTATTTTTGGGGTACCCTTTGCAATATTAATTATATATTTAGCAATTAGATTTATCATAAGTATATTTGACAATATGTATTTCAGATTATAAGTTAAAAATCTACAAGATAGTCATTTTCGTCTATTTGCTCCCATTTATGCGTACCGTCTTCGTAGATAAATTTGTATAGTCGGCAATCTCCTAATTTGTTAAACGCTTCAACATAAATATCATAATCAATTAAAAACCTTATACGTGCTACATAGTTGCCTGGAAGCTCGTAACTTTTACCCTTATAAACAAAATTATTATACTGTACGCAAGAATCCGTCAACCCTGATTTTGAGGTATAGGCTACTTCATCAAGAACTCCTATATTTGTAAGTTCCCTTATCCGCTCCTTATGCTGTTTTGATACATAATTATAGGCGTTATAGCTGATTATGTAGGCTAGATAATATATATAGTCTTTTGCCTCTAGCGTTTTCTCTGCAATATCGGCTTTATAACCCTCTGATTTGTCTTTAGGTACAAGGCTAATAATCTGTTGCCTCCTGGAATCTTTATGTCGTTTTGGTCTAAATAATAATATATTTGACACATTATCACCTCTATATTAATTATATCAAGATAATAGAGATAGAGGGGACTAATTTTAAGCAAAAAGGCCCCTGCAAATTTATGCAAGGTCTCCCTTAGCAGGGGAGTGCCTTCAGCCTACTCGGCCAACTCTCCG
>DUWA01000141.1 GCA_012840755.1 Mycoplasmatota bacterium
AATTGTCAGAGTAGTAATATGTTTATTATTTTTAAACACTCCTATATGTATATACATTTTTGGTATAGCAAGTTTAGTTGATTTTTATATAAGAAGTATTTTTTATAAATATGATTTAAATTATAGTAAATAATATCTATATTATAAAGAAGTAGTGAATTAAAATGATAATTTTATTTCAACAAATTTCAATAATGCATAAAAATAAAGATGTAAAAAAATGATGATTGATAGTCATCATTTTTACATGTACCAAGAAGTATCCATATCTTTTAATTGTTGTTCTGTATAATATCTACCAATTATCCATTTACCTTTATCTTTTCTAAATAAATTACCAATTTATTGTTGTCCTTCTTCCATCTTATGTTGAGGTATATATCCATCAGCACATAATTCATTTATAGTTCCAGTTGCCATATCTATTGCTGTAATAAGTTTAGAGTTTTCTTTTTCATAGTATTGTCTTTCCTTAGCTTCTTTATAATAATCGTTAAGGGTATTATGAAAGTTTTCCGGATTATGTTTTGCTTCAACTTCACGAGTTCTAATAGTGCTTTTAATTTCTTTATTTATCATAGCACTTGTATTTTTGGTACATCTTATCAAATTTCTAATATTTTTTATTGATTGCCACTTAATCTGATTCTTAATTGTATATAAAAATACTGCAGTTTCATCTTCATAATAATCCCCATAACAGAGAGCATCAGTTCCTTCCGATACTTCTTAACAAGTATTTTGTACGGATTAATCACATCGATGTTTGTACCTTTAAATGATATAAGTTGTCCTTTGATATAAGTAATATCAAGGCTTTTAGTAGGTAGATACTTTTCTACTCGTTGTTTAATCGATACTGGAAACCCCAAGTCTTTGACTTCAATTTTTGGCATAATAAAACCTCACATTCTATCCTACCGATTAAATGTGAGGTCTGTATCAATAAATAACTCTAATGAGTTAGAGTAATTCACAATGGGGCGAGTAGTGGGGATCGAACCCACGCATGTCGGAACCACAATCCGATGTGTTAACCACTTCACCATACTCGCCATGTCATGTAGACAATATACATTTTACCAATTTATTTCTATTTTGGCAATACCTTTGTTGTATTTTTATTAAATTATGGGTTAATACCCAGCCTATACTAGACGTATATCATAATATAATGCAAGGAGGAAAAATATGAACAACAATTCTTATTATAATTATGATTATAATAATATATACGCTGGATATAAGCAAAATTCAAATAATATGAATATATATAATCATAATAATTTAAATACAGATAGCGATACTTATAATTATGATAATAATAATTATAATATTCCAACATTTTCTAATGATGAAAACCCTTCGTCATTATATTCACCATATGAAGGTTTTATTAGAGGTAATATGTTTCCAAGTTTATATAATACCTATAAAATTAATAAACCATATCAAATTGAACCTTTAAATGAACAAGCAGAAATGCTTACTAATCTTGATATGCTAAGTTTTGCTGCTCTTGATTTAAGTCTATATTTAGATGTATATCCAAATGATAAAGATATTTTAAATTTATTTAATAAATATCGTGAACAAGCTGGTAAGGCTACTTTAGAATATGAGAAAAAATTTGGTCCAATAAACAAAAGTAGTAGTGCAAATAATGCATATCCTTGGCAATGGGATAACAAACCATGGCCATGGGAAAATTAGGAGGTCAGTATGTGGAGTTATGTTAAAAAACTACAGTATCCTGTCAATATAAGAAAAAAAGACTTGCCAATGGCTAAATATTTAATGGCTCAATTTGGGGGACCTTATTGTATTTATAAGTAATCATTAAACTTAATATTATTTAGAT
>DUWA01000142.1 GCA_012840755.1 Mycoplasmatota bacterium
ATTAAAGGTATCATAAAAATTAAAAATGGAATGGCATAAAAAAGCAGATCAAGACTTGCGTCTTGACCTGCGATAAATTTAATTCATTATCATTAGTTTTTGGTCTCACCAACACTATTTGACAAAGAACCTGTTATTTTAATTTTGCTTTTAAGCCTTTTCCTTTTAAACCATTAAAGTTTTTTAATATATTTGTATCAAAACTTTTAATCTTCTTATTCTTTCTTTTATAATCTTTAATAGCTATAGTAATCATCTCTTCTAAAAGTGCACTATATTTTTTTCCGGTTGGTTCCCATAAATAAAATGATAGTGACCCTGGAATAGTATTTGGTTCATTTATATACACTTTATTGGTTTTTCTATCAACTATAAAATCAATTCTACAAACACCAGATAAATTAAGTACCTTAAATGTTTCTTTTGAAATTTCTTGAATCTCTCTAGCTATTTCTTCAGAAATTCTTGCAGGTATAATTCTATTTGTTGAGGCCATACCCTTTGATTTAGATCCTTTAGATCCACCAACATATTTATCATTATATGTTAAAAACTCAGCTGTTGACATAACTTCTTCAATAGCACTTGTTTGTTGATATTCATAATTACCTAAAACACTACAATTTACTTCAATCATATCTTCAATTGCTTTTTCTACTACTACTTTTGTATCATATTTTAAAGCATCAGTTATTGCTTCATCAAGCATTTCATATGATTTAACAACCTTTATACCAATACTACTCCCAAGTGAAGCGGGTTTTATAATTACTGGATAACCTAATTTCTTTATTTCTTCTTCAATTAACTCTCTATGTGATTGATATTCACTGTCATAAAACCATGTATATGGGATATATGGTAAGTTACAAGATTCAAATACTTGTTTCATTACTATTTTGTCTTGACCTAAACTTGACCCTAACACTCCACTTCCAACATATGGAATCCCTATTAAATCTAGATATCCTTGTAATGTTCCATCTTCCATTCCATTACCATGTACTATTGGAAATGCAATATCTAAATCAGTAATTACTTTTTTAAATAATCCTGTAGAGATTAAATAAAATCCACCATCTTTATTAACAAGATTTACTTTTTTTGAATATTTTTTTAAAGATTCAAAATCCTTATAAACATCTATATCCATAAGCATTTTACCAGTATGCCATGTCCTATCTTTAGTTATATATATAGGCACAATTTCATATTTTTCTGAATCTATATTGTTCATAGCCTGTACTGCTGTAATTACACTTATCTCATGTTCTACAGTAGGTCCACCAAAAATAACACCTAATTTAATTTTCATTTTATCTACTCCATTCTATTACTTTTCATTAAAAATATCAGGTAAATCATTTTCTAGAAGAACGTAAGTTTCTCCTTCTTCAATATGTTTAATTAGGTTGAAAGCTAGTTTAACATCATTTAAAACATGTATTTTTTCTTCATCAAATTTCTTATCAATTAATCCATCATAAATTGGCTTAGTTTGTTCTTTTCCTATTAAAATCACTTCATCACATACATCTGCTATAATTCTTCCAAATTCAAAATTCGCACTATACTGTTCATTTGCAAGTTCGATCATACCAGGTGTAACTATTA
>DUWA01000143.1 GCA_012840755.1 Mycoplasmatota bacterium
CTATTGTGGATAATTATTAAATAAATAAATATATTATATAAAGATAATGATAAAAAAAAGGACTTTTCCACATTTTTTGTGGAAAAATAAAAATAATTATAAAAACATATAATTTAATTATCCACAAATATGTGGAAAAATATAATTTGATTTATTTGACAAATAAAAAAAATATCTATATAATTAGTAAAGCAAAGAAAAAGCATATTCAGGAGGTGTTATAATGAAAAGAACTTTTCAACCAAATAAAAGAAAAAGAAGTAAAAAAATGGGATTTTTAGCACGAATTAAAACTAAAATAGTTAAAAATCGTAGGAGAAAAGGACGTAAAGTTTTATCTCATTAAAATAACACCGCTGAGAAATCAGTGGTTTTTAATATATCCTGAGGTGATTTATGAAAAAAATTAACATATTAAAAAAAAATGAGGATTTTGAGAGAATTATAAAAAATAATAAACCATATAAATATAAAGATTACGTTATATATATAGAAAAAAATACAGATGATTACTATAAATTTGGTATATCTGTTGGAAAAAAAATAGGAAATGCAGTCACAAGAAATAAAATAAAAAGACAAATAAAAAATATAATTGATAAATATATCTATCAAAATAATTTTAATTGTATTATAATAGTTGGTAGAAATATTATAAATAGAAGTTTTATAGAAATGGAAAATAATCTTTTATTTGCATTTGAAAATTTAAACATACTTAAGGAGAAAAAATAATGAAAAAGAAAATATTAATTTTTTTAATATCGTTTATGATATTGTTCACATCAGGGTGTACCAAAATTCTAAAGGATAATAATAATAAAGTAGTTACAAACAAAACAACAGGTCAAAATCTAGTATCTAACATTTTATGTCAACCAGAAAATAAAGAAACAAGAAAATTATATGAAGATAATAATATAGATTTAAATAAATTAGAAAAATGTAAAGATATGAGTATTACTGCAGGTGAATACGAAGGTATATGGACAACTGTATTTGTTAAACCACTAGCGTGGTTAATAGTAAAAATTGGAAATTTTTTAGGAAATTATGGGGTTTCAGTAATAATAGTAACAATTTTAATAAGATTATTGATGTATCCTTTTACTAAAAAAGCAGCAATGCAATCTGAAAATTTAAAAAAAGCAAAACCAGAATTAGATAATATAGAAAAAAAATATAAAGATAAATTATCAAAAGAAGACAATATTTTAAAATCACAGGATATGTTAATGATTTATAAAAAATATAATATAAACCCAATGTCAGGATGTTTATTTGGAATAATACAAATACCATTATTCTTTGCATTTTATGAGTCGTTAAATAGATTACCTGCTATATTTGAAGAAAGTTTACTAGGTTTTCAATTAGGAACAACTCCTTTAATAGCTTTAAGTAAAGGAAATTACTTATATTTAATATTTGTTGTATTAGTTATTGTAGCCACTTATTTTTCTTTTAAATTGAGTAGTGCAGACATGGCAAATGCTAATCAAGGAAATCAAATGAAAATGATGACGAGAATGTCTACTATATTCATCTCTATTATGTCATTTAGTATTTCTACAGGAATTGCACTATATTGGATTTTTAATAGTTCATTCACTATTTTCCAAAATTTAGTTGTAAAAAGGAGGAAAAATAAATGATTAATTCATACATTTTTGAAGGTAAAAATTTAGAAGATAATCTTAATAATAAATTGAATGAACTAAATTTAAAAAAAGAAGATGTTTTTATAAAAATTGATGAAATTGAAGGTAAATTATTTAAATCAAAAAAATATAAATTTAAAATTTTTTTAAAAAATGATATATTGTTATATATAAAAGACTATTTGAAAGAAGTATCAAAGTTATCTGGAATACCAATGAATATTGAAATAAGGGAGAAAGATGAAATAATTAATATTATGATTGCTTCTGAAAATAGTTCAATTATGATTGGAAAAGATGGTAGAACAATAAATTCTCTTGAATTGCTATTAAAAAATTCTTTAAAGAATTTAACTGATATGAATATTAAAATTATTTTAGATTCATCTAATTATAAATATA
>DUWA01000144.1 GCA_012840755.1 Mycoplasmatota bacterium
AATTCTTTACTAATTAACCCGACAATCATTCCAGTAGGAATTGCTAAAACAATTATAATCGGTAAATAGTAAATAATATTTATTAAATTTAAGACATACATTGCCACTAAAATTTGACCTATACAGTGAAACACAGATCCAGTAACGCTTGTTCCTATAATAGATAATTTGAAAATCTTTTTAAATATAAACATTGCAATAATACTTAGTATTGCACCACCTAAACTAAGAAAAAAGGAAATACTAAAAAGACCTGTTTTCAATATTGCTGTTAAAAAAACCTTTAATATACTTATTTTAAATGCATCTTTAAATCCATATACATAAAGTACATATAACACAACCGTATTAGCTAAACCAATTTTAAATCCAGGGATTATTCCACTTAAAATTGGAATAATTGATTCTATCATACTTAGCACAACACTAAGTGCTAAAAGCATTGACAATCTAGTAAATTTTTTTAATTCCATTATCTCACCATCGTATCTATATCATCTTTGTTTTTTTTATCAATTTTTATTACTATCTTATTAGGTAAACAAACAATAGTTTCATATGTAGATGTTATATATCCTTGCTTTGAGCATAAATGTAAAGGACTATTTTCTTTTTCCACCTTTACTTTCCCATAAGCTGATTTAATAATTACTTCTCCGTTATGACCTTTTACTTTATATTCTTTTTCCTCTTTTGAATTAAGATCAATCTTTAATATCAAATCATTATTATAATAAACTAATGCATACTTTTCATAATTATTTTCTTTGTTTTTATTAACATATATAAATATTAAACCTATTATTGCAATGAGCAAAAATATAATACTAATCTTTTTATCATTTTTATTCATTATAATTAAATCCATCAGTCTTAATTATTTTATTGTCATTAGTATACCATAACACTTCAACATCATCAAAATCAGAAATAAATTTTTTTCCATCATCAATATCCATTAAAAATAATGCAGTTGATAAAACATCTGCTAAACCAGAGTTTTCAGTAACAACACAAACACTTTTTATATTATTTGCTGGAAACAATGTGTTTGGATCAATTATATGACTATATAAAACACCATCATATTCATAATTTCTAATATAATCACCACTCATAACAACACTTGTGTTGTTTTTCTTAACTATGTCTATTGTTTTTGATATATCTATAGGACTTTGGACACCTATTTTATATTTTTCACCTTTATAATGTTCTCCAACTTTAACATTACCGCCTGCATTAATTATGTATTTATTAATTCCAATACTTTCTAAATAATTTCCTACTATTTCAGTAGTATATCCTTTACTTATAGCACCTAAATCAATATTAGGTTTATTATTTAACATACGATATTTATCTAATAAAACAATCTGATTAATATCTATTTCGCCAGAATTTTTAAGTTCATCATAAGTTGGTATTCCACTTTTATTGTCTCTATATTTTTTCCAAACATCTGTAATATTTCCAATGTTAATGTTTATAAGACCATTTGTAATATCATAATATTTAATACCATATTCTAACATTTCATATAATCTTTTATCAATTTTCAAATATTTATCATTTGAATTATTAGTGTTTATATAATTAATATTAATAATTCCATCGTATTTATTATATTTGTCTGTGAGCATATG
>DUWA01000145.1 GCA_012840755.1 Mycoplasmatota bacterium
ATAATTTAAAGTTAATAAAAAAGGATATTAATTATCCTTTTAATACATCAATAGCTCTTCTCATTTGAAGATCATATTTAATCATTTCTATACCACCAAACGCTTTTAAAAATTCTTCTTTTTCCATTTGGTATTTAGCAGCTAATGTATCAGTTTCTTTATCTGCTTCCTCTTCGGTAATAATGATTTTTTCCTCTTTTGCTATAGCTTCAAGTAAAAATCTGTATTTTACTCTTTTAGTTGCTTCAACTCTCATTTGTTCTTTTAATTGTTCTTCACTAGAATTAGTAAACTGATAAAATTGTTCTAATGTTAAACCTTGCATTTTTAGATTATCTTCATATTGATGAATCATTCTATGTATTTCTTCTTCTATTATTACTTCAGGGATTTCTACTTCCATATTAGCGCTAGCAGCTTCAAGTAATGCATCAATATATTTGTTTTCGTTATCCATTTCTTTTCTAGCTTTAATGTTTTCTTTAATCTGTGCTGCTAACTCCTCTTTAGTAGTAATTCCTTCCATACCTAAATCTTCAAAAAAGTCTTCATTAATCTCAGGAATTACAACTTGTTTAATTTCATTAATTTTTACTTTAAAAACAACAGGTTTTCCTTTTAGTTCTTCACTATGATATTCTTCTGGAAAAGTTACATTTATTTCTTTTTCTTCCCCTTTAGCCATACCAATTAATTGTTCCTCAAAACCAGGAATAAATGTATTACTTCCTATTTTAAGAGAATAGTTTTCTGCTTTTCCGCCTTCAAATGCAACTCCATCTAAAAAACCTTCAAAATCAATAATAGCTATATCGTTTTCTTCAACAAGCCCTTCTTCCTTTGTTACATTTTCAGCATATCTTGACCTCATTTGTTCGATAGTCTCTTCTACCTCTTCTTCAGTTATTGTAACTTCTTCTTTTTTCACTTTTAAGCCTTTATATTTTCCTAGTTTAACTTCTGGTTTTAATGTTAAAGTAAACATAAATTCAACACCATTTTCATCTATTTTTTTTATTTTTACTTCTGGTTGAGCAATTATTTCTAATTCCTTATTTTCCTCAATCATTTTTGTATAGGCTTTGTCTAAACATATTTCACTTGCATCCATATATAGAGATTCTTTGCCATATTTTTTTATAAATACTTCTTTTGGAGCTTTTCCAGGCCTAAAACCATCAATTTTAGCTTTTTTGTTAGCTTTTGTAAAAGCCTCATCTAATGCTTTTTCCCATTCTGTTCCTTCTATCTTAATATTTATTTCTTTAATATTTTTATTATTTTCCATACATATCCTCCTATATCACATAATAAGTATATACTACTTATATTTATTTTTCAAGTAATTTTTAAAAAAACACTTATTATAAAGTGTTTAAAAAATCTCAAGAATTTTTACATTATACTGCCCGTTTGGACTTTCAACTGTAACAATACTATCTACTTTTAATCCTAATATTGCTTTTGCAATTGGTGATTCGTTTGAAATTTTATTTGAAAAAGGATCTGCTTCTTTACTACCCACAATTGTATAAACTTCTACTTCATTATCTTCAACATATTGTATTTTAACATTTGACCCTATTACTACCTTGTCTGTTTTTACTTCTTTAATTACTACGGCTCTATCAATTAAAATCTCTAATTCCTGAATTTTTCCTTCTACAACTGCTTGTTCTGTTCTAGCAGCATCATATTCAGCATTTTCACTTAAATCGCCTAACGCACGAGCATCTTTTAAAGCATTTATTATTTCTGGTCTACGAACTAATTTTAAGTATTCCAGTTCTTTTTTTATATCTTCTAAACCTTGTTCAGTAACATAAAGTTCTTTTTCATTTGCCATATTTTCCACCTCAAATTTTCTCCTATTTGTTAAGTCTACAAAATGATACTATAAATAGATATCTTTGTCAACTTATTTTAATTTTTTCATCATATCATTTTTATATAACTTTTTATCTATTTTTATCTTAACAATCTGTCTAGGATGTCTAACTACATCTATAAGATTATTATCAATATCCAATATTTTGTCTATTTGATATTCTATTATATCATTATTCGGTCCAAAAAATTCAACCAAGTCTCCTTTTTTAAAATAATTACGTTGTTCAATAGTTGCTAGTTTTAATTCATCATCATATTCAAGAACAACACCTAAAAAGTCTTGATTAGATACTTCCATTCTACCATTATAATATTGGCAAGTTTCATCATTTATATTATTAAAAAATTGAGGAACCGAATCTCTATTAGCACATTCTCTTAACATTTTCTCATACTTCTCATTATATTCATAATTTTCATTAGAGTTATAATATTTATCTATTGCCTTTCTATAAACACCTACAACTGTAGCAATATAGTATATAGATCTCATTCTTCCTTCAATTTTAAAAGAACTTATTCCCATATCGATCATCTCTTTAATATGTGTTAACATTGATAAATCTTTTGTACAAAAAGTAAAATCCTTTTCTCCTTCAATTGGTTTTAGATTTTCACTTAATAATTTAAAATCCCATCGACATACCTGACTACAACCACCGCGATTAGAATCCCTTGCAGTTAAAAAATTTGATAAAACACATCTACCACTTATTGATGAGCACATTGCACCATGTATAAATGTCTCTATTTCTATATCTACTTTATTAATAATATCTTCTATTTCTTTTTTAGTTGTTTCTCGCGCTAAAACAATCCTTGAAACACCTTGTTTTTTCCAAAATTCAACTGCTTCATAATTTAATGTTGATTGTTGAGTGGATAAATGAATTTCTAAATTAGTATTATCTTTTGCTACCTTAATGATAGCAGGATCACTAACAATAATAGCATCTACACCTATTTTATCTAAAGCTTTTAAATAATCTAATAATTCCTTTGCTTCTTTATTATGTAGAACAATATTAACAGTTACATATACTTTTTTCCCTAAACTATGAGCATAAGTTACTCCTTTTTTTATTTCTTTTAGCGTAAAATTAGCCGCATTGGCACGAAGTCCGAAGACTGATCCACCTATATAAACAGCATCAGCACCATATAAAAGAGCAATTTTTAATCTTTCTAAATCACCAGCCGGTGCTAAAAGTTCTGGTTTTTTTATTACTATTTCTTTCATTCTTTCACCTTATATATTGTTTCTTTATATAAAAATCCTTTATCTGTATTATTAAACATTTCTTTTATTCTTATATTATATTCACTAACGTTATTTTTATCAACATTTTTGAAAAGTTTACAAACTTCTATAAACTTTTCAGCTTCTATATTAAAGGAATTAAGTAATATATAGTCAATATTATTTTCATTCATAATCATTGATTCCTCAATTGCATTAATAATATTTGATGAATATACAACAGTCCCATCTTTATTGTCGATAATTGGATAAATTTTGTCCTCTTTTTCAATATAATTTATCTTAGACTCATCAATCAATTTAAATTGCCTTTTGTAATTTTTAACAACATGTCTAAGCGAGTTAAACATAGGTATATAACCAAATAACTGAACAATTAATTTTGAATTAGTATTGTTTTTAATTTCTAATACTTCATCTAATGTAATTTCACTTGATATTAAAGTATATTTAACCCCATATTCATACCAATAATTTATTGTATAGGAATTAGTTGTCATGTGTTCTTGTCCCCAAATTAATTCTATATTTAATCCTAATTTTTCTTTTAGATTAACTATAGCAATATCATAATATACGATTCCATTTATATTTAAATTATCTAATCTATTTAAGATATATTTTAAATCATCTAATTCATCATTTCTAAAATTTTTATTTAAAAATACAAATACTTCTTTATTGTGTAAATTAAAAAAAGAAATTGCTTCTTCAATTTCATCGACATTATAATTAAATGGTAAATTTATACTATAACCATCAATACCGATAATAACAGCATCTATATATTTCAATAATTCTAAATTTTTCTCTTTAGTTTTTAATGTTGCAATAATCTTTGTCATATAATCACTCCGCTAGTATTATACCATTTTAAAAATAAAATGTGTAATTTTTTAAAAAGATATCTTAAAAACTTAACTAATTAATTATAATAAAAAAAGATTGAAATTTATCAATTCAATCTCTATTTTATACTAAAATATTATACTTATTTTTTTGTAATCATTCTTATTGTATGTTTTTCTTTGTTATATCATTTATCTATCATATTATTAATTATTTTTTTACTTGAATTACTGGTCTAACTAAGGCACCATATTGACCACCCCAACCACTAAGAGTAATTGTTGCCATCATACCCCCTACAGATCCATCAGTATTTACAGCAAAGACTAAGTTTGAACCATTAGCTCTGGATCCTCCTTGAGATGTTAATGTTGCAACTTTAAAATCGGGATTAGAATGCCATGTATATCCTGCATTATATGCACTTAAAGTTTCACTATGGGTAATTATTCTAACATAACCATTATAATTGCTAATTCCATCGGAAAATGACATGTTAATTAACCCACCATCTTCTTTTGCTTGAAGTAAAACCGAGTTGCCGTTTAACCAATTTTCTATTGTTTTCTTAATACCAGAAAATTCCCATGAATATACTCTATAATGTGAATCAGTATTAGAAAAACAATATAAATGGTACTCAGGTGCATATGATGGACGAGCACAATGCCCCATTTTGTCATCTTTATAAAAACCTTTTGGTGCATTAGAAGATAATTGAGAAGAACTAAGAACATCCTTAGTAATTAAAGTTACAGATGTACCATTATCATTCATAACATTCCATTGTATTCCTGCAAAAGTAACAACTTGACCTGGTTGATAAGTTCCACTACCTATTCCTGTATAAGCAGCATTTACAACTATTGTTGTTTGTGCATTTGCACTAGTTCCTGTAGACTTTGTTACTGTACATCTTATTACATGTGTTCCTACACCTAACGTACTTGTGTTTGTTACTGTTGTATTTCCATTTGATGTATCAACACAAGTTGTTGATGATATTGTTGCGTTTCCGTTTTGACTTATATTAAAGTATGTACTTGATATTACATTACTTGCTCC
>DUWA01000146.1 GCA_012840755.1 Mycoplasmatota bacterium
ATTGATTTCGTAGTTTTGGCATTTTCTATCCATGATTATTATTAGAATTTTTATCATTCATATTAGAAACCACGGAAAGAAAAACACCGTAAACAGAACTATTTATTTTCAATTTAGTGTTTTGTGAATGATACCAAAAACAATTATTTTTTTCGTCAATTTCAAGTTTAGTATTTTTCTTAACATAAACACGATTTCCCATACCACCATAGTAGTTGATGAAAAGATCGGCATTTTGACTAATTCGTTCTGATACGATATTAAAAACTTGCTCATCTATTTCAAGATTGATTTCGTAAGTGATTAGAGTGTCTTTTTCGGTTAGTATGTATATGAGAATTCCGCCCTCATTACCCATAGCTCCCATTGGAGTAATTTCACAATAAATAATTTTATTATAATCAATGGAATCTATGTTTTTAGCAGTAATGAGTATGCTTTCTGGAAAAACTATTGGTTTTTCTAATGTTCCTCTGTAGACTTTTTGTCCTTCATTCGTTTGTTCTTTAATTTGCAGGTCCTCTAATTTATTTATCTTCCTGTAAATAAAATCTAAATCGGGGTTGTTTGGGTCTTGTTCCTTAATTTTATCAATAATTATTTTAGCTTGTTTATTATCCCCAAGAGTATCCAGTAAAATTGCTTTTATAGATAATAAATTTGCATTTTCGGGATCATATGATAAAGCTAGATCAATATCGATGAGTGCATTTTGATTATCATCACCAATTTTTTCTTTTGCTTGTATTTCTAAGAGTTCGACGGTCTTCTTTTTTGCATATTCACTGCTGGGAAAGTTATTTAAGGTTTTTATATATTGTGCCAATGCTTCTTTGTCTAGTTTTTGAAATTCAAAAAATTGAGCTTTTCTTATCATCGGCATATCTTCTGTTGTTTCAATGGCGATAGCTTTGTCGATATATTCATGTGCCTTTTCATGTTCGCCATTCAAAAATAAACACATGGCAACGTTATCATAATCCGCCCCATTGTCGGGGTCTAATTCAATCGATTTTAAATAATCAGAAATTGCTTTTTCATAATTTTGAATTTTGTAAAAAACATCGCCTCTAAACGACCATAAATAGAAATAGTCTTTTTCTTCCTCTAAACAGCGATCAAAAAATTTTAATGCTTCATCATATTTTTCAAGATGAAAAAGCGAACGACCATAATAACACAATGTAAAAAAATGATTTGCGTCAGTTTTTAAAATTTCCTCAGCCGTGATTATGCAATCTTGATATTTTCCAGCTTCATATTGCGATTTTAATTTTTCAAATAATTCTTCGATTTTTGGCCAAATACCAATATCACGCAAACCTCTCTTTGCTAAACTTGAATCTTCGCTAAGTTTTTTTAGCGATTTTTTAGGGTCAATTTTTTGTAATGAATTATTTTGATCCATATTGTTTTTGATAATCTTGTAAAATTATTTCTTTAGCGGATATATCTTCTAGCAGTTTTTGTTCCAGCTCAAGCAATAAATCACGACCTTGTTTTTTGGCTTCCTCAATATTGTTTTTCCAAAC
>DUWA01000147.1 GCA_012840755.1 Mycoplasmatota bacterium
GGGTTTTATTTTTTTATTCATTACAATATTTCAAAAGATTATTTTAATTTGTTGGAGTTATCGATATATCAAAATTACGAAACTCAGTTATTGCTATACCATCTTGATTTTTACTATCCACACTACTTATCAATATCAAACTCTTAAATTCAGATTTCTTAGGTTTAAATAATAATCGTAAATGAGGAAAACTACCAATACCTGTATCGCCATTTTCATTAATTATATCTATTACACTAGGTAATAGATATGCCGGTCTTGTCGAATCCACAACAGAAGTTACAATTACTAATGGCTCGATATAGCCCTTATTAACAGCATCTGTTATATGTCCAACATACCCATCATTAAATTTTAATTTTAAATTACTAAAAGCTGCATTACCAGTTGAACCACTGGCATAAACATTTAAAGCTAACCAATTTTCAGAATTTGAAATAGGTCTACTAATTGAATATTCATGTTCACCTTCATAAAATCTTAATCCGCTATTAACTTCTTTATCAGTTAATGTTTTTTTATCATCTGGATTAAATGGTTCTAAACACCAATAATAATAATTACTAGTATTTTCATCTTCAGTATATGCATGAATACTTGTACACCAATTTCCTAAGTCCTTTGTTGGATCGTTGGTTGTATATATGTTATTATATTTTAAATTTAATTTAGTTCCATAATTAACTTTAATATCTTTTATTTTATCAATCAATACAACTTGTTCCTGTAAATCTTTTTTTAAATTTAAATTACTATCATATTTTACTAGCACCGCATCTTGATGTCCCTTATTAAAGTTCTTTAAATCAATATTATTTGAATAACTACTTCCGGCTACTATATAATAGTTATTTTTAGTTTTTATTATACTATTGAAAACTTCGCTATTAGAACCACCAAAAGTTTTCTTCTGGATAATATTACCATTATTAACGTTATACTTTATAATTAATCCATTTCTATATCCATCAGTAGTCTTTGATATTCCTTGCATATCCATATCAGAAGATTGGCTGTATCCTACAACCAAAACTTCACTATTATTTACTTTTGATATTGAAGTAAATTCGTCAATTTCACTACCACCAAATACTTTTTTCCAAACTACGTTAAAACTTTTATCATACTTAACTATAATAGCATCTAAATAAGCATTATCTGCTTTATTTAAACCAGTAAAATCACCATCTGCTGATGCAGTATGACCAACAATTACATACCCGTCATCAACCTCTACCACATCGAAAAAAATATCGTTTTTGCTACCTTTTAGTGAATTTTTTGATACTAAATTACCATCTTTATTATATTCAATTATTATTGCATCAGTATCAGAATAAGTGTTATCGTATGACAAACCTGTCATATCATAGTCAAACGAACTAGAACTACCAACTACAATATAATTGTTACCTTCAGTTTTAATAATCCTCTTAAAGTTTTCACTAAATGTTCCTGTAAAAAAGCTACGCCACTGTTGATTGAAATTGAAATCAAGTTTTAGTATTATCGCTGAACTTCTATTTCCTAACAAACCTGAACCTTCTAAATCTCCATCTTTATTTTGGGCATTTATTGAACCTACAATAACATAATTATTACCATCAACTATAATGTCGTTAAATTCCTCTCCTCCATTAGTTCCGGTTGCTGCGCCATAACTTCTTTCATATGTAACATTACCTTGTTTATCATATGCGACTATCAAAGCATCACTATTTCCACCTTTATAAAGTTCAGCTAAATCTA
The DNA here is from genome assembly GCA_012840755.1 of Mycoplasmatota bacterium. GTDB lineage: Bacteria > Bacillota_I > Bacilli_A > RF39 > UBA660 > DUWA01. The sequence goes on from DUWA01000147.1 coordinate 1,750, forward strand.
TATCATTACTTGTAGTTTTACCTACTGCTACATAACCATTTGGTCCTTCTACAACTGCATTAAAAACATCATCATTACTTCCACCAAAATTACGACTCCACTCTACTTCACCATTTTGGGCAAATTTCACAATAATTGCATCATACTTACCATTGTTACCAGTTCCATATTTCGTTATAACCTCTGAATTACTCTGACCAACAGCTATATAACCACCATCACTAGTTTCTTTCACGTCTAAAAACCAATCTAAATATTTTCCACCATAACTTACGTAATGACTTGCAAAGGAACTTGATGATGTTAAACAATCTACATATGATTCATATTTAACTTCATTATTTTCTTCTTTTGCTTCTACATATCCTACACATCTATCTTCTAACTTTGTGGGTAACCTTAATTCTGATACCTTCATACTATCCATTAATTCTTCTAGACCTATTTCTTTTGGAAGTTCACTTTTATTCAGTTTCATATCTCTTACTGCTTTTATCATTTCTTCTTTATACCAATTTAAATATGCTTCATCATACATTTGTAATGCGAAACTTAATTTACCATTTTTTTTATAAATCAATACTTTACTACTTGGATCCATCTTTTCTTTTGTCAATAAATTTTCAATGTCTTTATCTAAATATCCTTCATTCATTAATGTTCCTAGTTCAACATATGCAACTCCATTATCAAAACCTATATTTTCACTATTTCTTGAATAATATAGTTGAGCAGCTTTTTCTATATTCTTTTTTGATGCTGAAAAAGAACTTCTCCTTGTATCCTTTATAATTCCAAGCACTACCACTGTTGTAATTAGAGCAATTACTGCAAGTATTATTATTACTGCCAAAAGCTCAATTAGAGTAAAACCTTTCTTTTTCACACTATTCCCTCCTATAACATATCTAGTTTGTAATCTAGTATTCTACTAAAAGTATTTTAACATAAAATTAATATACATTCACATAAAAACTTCATTATATAAAATTATTTTCTAATTCAAATAATTTTATATTTTCACCATTTGATGTTTCTTTTGGTAACACAATATATTGTAATTCATGCTGTACCATCTTGTCCCCTTGAATTTCGTTTTCATCAAGAATCACATATCTTTCTGTAATATTGCTATCTACATTAATTATTTTTCAACTGATGCTATTGTAATATTCGATGTTTTTACAACAATAGATGGATTAATATCATCTGCATTTAATATTAATTCATTGCCGAGGAAAACGTTTAAGTTTTAAATACCTTTTCAGGTATAATTGAATTAACACAAAACAATGACTTTTTTTATTTTATTATTAAACTTTTTCCCGTCATTTCACTTGGAATATTAAGTCCTAATATTGTAAGAATAGTAGGTGCAATATCCGCTAGTTTTCCTTCAATTAGTTTATAGTTTTCGTTTGTGATAATAAATGGAACCTTATTGGTGGAGTGTGATGTAATTACATTGTCTTCATCATCTAACATATATTCACAGTTACCATGATCAGCCGTCACTATCATAGTTCCATTCATACCTAATACTTTCTCATATATCTTTCCTAAACAACAATCAACAGTTTCAACTGCTTTTATTGTTGCATCCATAACTCCAGTATGACCAACCATATCACAATTAGCAAAATTTACTATAATAACATCATATATTTTTTTATCAAGCTCTGATAAAAGTTTATCACATACTTCATAAGCACTCATTTCTGGCTTTAAATCATATGTTGCTACTTTAGGTGAGTCAATTAAAATTCTAGTGCAGCCTTCTAATTTTTTTTCTATGCCACCATCAAAGAAATATGTTACATGTGCATATTTTTCTGTCTCTGCAATTCTTAATTGTTTTTTTTCATTATCAGATAAATATTCACCTAATGTGTTGTTTAAATAATTAAGTTCATAAGCATAATCCGATATTACTTCTTCACTAACTGGCATCATCGTAACTAACTTTAAGTTTTTCCTAAAATGCCTATCGAAGCATTCATATTCTTCATTTGTTATAGCTGCAAATAATTGTTTTAGTCTGTCTGGTCTAAAATTAAATACAATCATACCATCATTATCATTCAAATATCCATTTTTTTCAATAACTGCTGGAATTATAAACTCATCTGTAATTCCCTTTGAATAATTATCTAAAATTGCTTCCTTAGCAGTATTATGTTTTTCACCTTTTCCTAATACTATTGCATCATATGCTTTTTTTATTCTATCCCATCTATTGTCCCTATCCATTGCATAGTACCTACCTGATACTGTTGAAATTAAGCCTATACCAGTTTCCTTTATTTTATTTTCAAGTTGATCTATGTAACTTAGTGCAGCATCTGGCAAAGTGTCTCTTCCATCTAAAAAAATATGGTAATAAACTTTAGTAACTTTTTTTTCTTTAATCATATCTATTAACCCCAATAAATGACTAATATGTGAATGTATTCCTCCATCACTTAAAAGTCCAAAAATATGTAAATTACTATTATTTTCTTTTACATGTTCTATAACACTATTTATATTTTTATTATTATATATATCCTTATTAGCAAATTTTTCATTTATTAATTGCAAAGGTTGATATACTATTCTTCCTGCTCCAATATTTAAGTGACCTACCTCGCTATTTCCCATTTGATTTTCTGGAAGCCCAACACTTATTCCACTTGCATCTAAAATAGTATTAGGATATTTTTTTAATAATTTATCAAAATTAGGTGTATTAGCTTTTAAAAAGGCATTTCCTTTAACTTTACTACTAATTCCTAGACCATCTAAAATACATAAGACTAATGGTTGCATATTATCATCTCCTATTTTATTTTACCACAAATATAAACAAAAAAAGCAATATATTAACTATAATATATTGCTTTTTTGAATTTACAAATAAAACTTTTGGCCGTTTTTATTAACCTTTTTAATATATACTAAGTAACTAATTATCTTACTCTTTCTATCATACCATCTTTAACTTGATATAAAACATCAACTAAAACTTCAATATCATCTTTAATATGAGTAGCTAGAATAATAATTTTTCCTTTTTTCTTTTCTTCAATTAATAATTCTCTTAGTTTTTTAGCTGTCTCATCTTCAATACCATTAAATGGTTCATCTAGAATAATTACATGTGGAGCTTCCATAAGTACTTGAGCTATTCCTAATTTTTGTTTCATACCAAGAGAATACTTATGATACATTTTATCTTTCTCATCATATAAATTTACCTTTTTTAGAGTTTCCTCTATTTCTTCTTTTCCAATTAATTTTAATATATCAGCCAACAACTTTAAATTTTGATAACCAGTTTTATGTGGTAAAAATTGAGGGTTTTCTATTAAACACCTAGTTTGAGGTGGTATATCTATATCTTTATTTAATACTTTATTATCAAATATAATATCACCACTTGTAGGATTCATATAACCACATAGTAGTTTTAAAAGAACTGTTTTACCAGAACCATTTCTTCCAACAAAACCATATATTTTACCATCCTCAAAATTAAGATTTACATCTTTTAATACAGTATTATTTATAAAACTTTTATTAACATTTTTTAATTCTATAACCATATTTTTCACCCTTTCAAATCACTAAATTTTATATTTTTTGAAGCTATAATTAGAAATATTAAAGAAACTCCAAATAATAAAATCGAATAAAAC
>DUWA01000148.1 GCA_012840755.1 Mycoplasmatota bacterium
AGAAAAAATATAATATAATTGTAAAAAAATATATAATAAGATATAATAATAAAAACGAAGAACTTGAGGAGTATATTAAATTATTATATAGAGAATTAGTGTTTGGTGGAAACTAATTATTAATTTAATAGAATGTAGCAAGGGAGTTATATATTTGAAATAATAGTAGGGTATATCGTTAACTGCGTTAAAGTTTCAAGGTGTAAAACATACACGAATTAAGGTGGTACCACGTAATCACGTCCTTATATGGACGTTTTTTTTATATATTGGAGGTTTAAAATGATAGAAGAATTTAACAATTATATAAAAGCTTATGATATAAATGACAAAAAAATAAAATTGAAATATGATCACTCATTTAGAGTTATGGAAAGAAGTGGTGAACTTGCACGAAAATTAGATTTAAGTGTGAGTGATGTAGAACTTGCAAAATTGATAGGACTACTTCATGATTTTGGAAGATTCGAACAACAAAAAATTTACAAAACATTCGATGACCATTTATCAATAGACCATGCAAATTATTCAGTAGATATTTTATTTGAAAATAATGAAATAAGAAAATATATTACTGACAGTAAGTATGATAATATTATAAAAGCTGCAATAAAAAATCATAATAAATTTTCTATAGAAGAAGGATTAAATAATATAGAAAAACTACATGCAAAAATAATAAGAGATGCAGATAAAATGGATATCTTATATGCCATTGCCTACCCGCGCACTATAAATATAAAAGATACTGAAGAAGATATATCGAAAGAAGTGTTAGAGGAATTTAATAATAAAACTACAATAACAATTCCAAATGTTAAAAATTCAAACGATAAAATTTTAATGTATTTAGCTTTGATATATGATATAAATTATATATATAGTATCGAATATATTATGGACAATAAAATATTGGAAAAAATATTTAATAGAATTAATAACAAAGAAAAATTTAAAAAATATTTTACATGTATTAATGAATACATGGCTGAAATTTATGAAAGAGGGGAAATATATGTTAAACACTAAGTATAATCATTTAGAAATTGAAAAAAATAAATATGAGAACTGGCTTGATTCAGGATACTTTAAAAGTGGAGATTTATCAAAAAAGTCTTTTGCTATAGTAATACCTCCACCAAACGTAACTGGAAAATTACACCTAGGTCATGCATGGAATGTATCAATACAAGATATAATAATAAGATATAAAAGAATGGATGGTTATGATACATTGTGGTTACCAGGTATGGATCATGCTGGTATCGCAACTCAGACTAAGGTTGATAAAAAATTAAAAGATATGGGATATAATCCTCGCGAAATGGACAGAGAAGAATGGATGAAGTGTGCTTGGGAATGGAAAGAGGAATATGCGAAAAACATTCATGAGCAATGGTCTAAACTAGGTGTTAGTCTAGATTATTCAAAAGAAAGATTTACTTTAGATGAAGGATTAAGTAATGCTGTAAATCATGTGTTTATCACATTATATAATCAAGGATTAATATATAGAGGAGAAAGAATAATAAACTGGGATCCAGAAGCAATGACAGCACTTTCTAGTGAAGAGGTTATATATAAAGATATTGAGGGAGCTTTTTATCACTTAAAATACATGATAGAAGATTCATCCGAGTTTTTAGAAGTTGCTACTACTAGACCAGAAACTTTATTTGGAGATACTGCTGTTGCAGTAAATCCAAAAGATGAAAGATATAAGAATTTAATTGGCAAAAACGTTATTTTACCAATTGTTGGAAAAAGGATTCCGGTTATAGCTGATGAGTATGCTGATCCAGAATTTGGAACAGGTGTAGTAAAAATCACTCCAGCACATGATCCAAATGATTTTGAAGTAGGAAACAGACATAACCTTGAAAGAATAAATGTAATGAATAAAGATGGAACAATGAATGAAAATGCATTCATGTATAAAGGATTAGATAGATTTGAGTGTAGAGATAAATTAGTAAAGGAATTAGAAAAACAAAATTTATTGATTAAAATAGAAAAAATGATTCATTCTGTAGGACATTCAGAAAGAACAGATGCAATGGTTGAACCTTATTTGTCTAAACAGTGGTTCGTTAAAATGAGACCGCTTGCTGATAAAGTATTAGAAAATCAAAAAACTGACGGTAAAGTAAATTTTGTTCCTGAAAGATTTGAGAAGATTCTTAATCATTGGATGGAAATATCTCATGATTGGTGTATCTCACGTCAATTATGGTGGGGACATAGAATTCCTGCTTGGTATAAAGATGATAAAATATATGTTGGTTTTGAAAAACCAGAAGAAGAAGGATGGATACAAGATCCTGATGTACTAGATACATGGTTTTCATCAGCTCTTTGGCCATATAGTACTTTAGGGTGGCCAAACAAAACAGATTTATTAGAAAGATATTATCCGAATAATTGTTTAGTAACAGCATATGATATAATTCCTTTTTGGGTATGCCGTATGGTTTTTACAGGATTATATTTTATGGATAATAGACCGTTTAATGATTGCATTATACATGGGCTTATTAGAGATAAAGATGGACGAAAAATGTCTAAATCATTAGGAAATGGTATTGATCCTATGGATGTTATAGAAAAATATGGTTGTGATTCTTTAAGATTTTTCTTAACTACATCAACAGCATCAGGTTCCGATTTACGATATGATGAAGAAAAGGTTAAATCAACATGGAATTTTATTAATAAATTATGGAATGCATCTAGGTATGTTTTGATGAATTTAGAAAATTTTAAAAAGGAAGATTTTACTCTTGATAATCTTACAATTAGTGATAAATGGATATTATCTAAACTTAATAAAACTATTGAAAAAGTAAGAAAAAATATGGATAATTATGATTTTAATTTAGTTGGATCAGATCTTTATGGATTTACTTGGAACGATTTTTGTGATTGGTACATTGAACTTTCAAAAACAAATTTAAATAATACTACTAAATCAGTTCTGATATTAGTATTAACTGATATCCTTAAAATGTTACATCCATTTATGCCTTATGTAACTGAAGAAATTTTCCAAAAACTAAATAGTGAGGAAAAATCTATTATGATTAGCTCATACCCAATTTTTGACAAAAATTATTTATTCGAAAAAGAAGAAAAAGAACTTGAAATATTAATTGAATTAATAACTAAAGTAAGAAGGATTAAATTAGAAAACAATATTAATGATTTTTATTTAGTTCATGATAAAAATAATATTATTGTTAATAATAGTAATATATTAAAAAAATTTATTAAAGTTGAAGAAGAAAAAATAATTGATAAAAATGAATTTAACATTAATAATCTAGATTATGTTAGTTTAGCAATTAATAATTCTATAATTGATATCTTTTATGATGGAACTAATAATAAAAAACAGGAATTGGAAAATCTTTTAAAAGAAAAAGAAAGATTAATTAAATCGATAGAAAGAAGAAAAAAATTATTATCGAATGAAGGATATGTTAATAAAGCGCCAGCAAATATTGTTGAAAACGAAAAAAACTCTTTAATAAAAGAAGAAAAAGAGTTAGAAATTATAATTGCTAAATTATAATTTTTACTCTTTTTTATTTTGTATAAAAACTAAAAACATGTAGATAATAAAAATGATTAGTATAAGAATTAACGAAAGTTTTTTCTTGGGAAAAGGAGGGAATTATGAGAACAACTAAAGGTTTCACACTAATCGAATTACTTGCAGTTATTGTTATTTTGGCGATTATAGCTTTAATTGCAACACCAGTAGTACTTGGAATTATCGATGATGCTAGAAAATCTGCTGCTGCGGATAGTGCATATGGGGTAATAAGTGCTGCTAAATTACACTTTGCAGAGACTCTATTAAATACTACAACCGCACCATCATTTACAGATGAAGAAGCAACTACAGGGCGAGTTTTTACATGTGATGGCTCAACATGTAAATCAGCCGGAGATCCAGCAGTGACATTAAATATTGATGGTACAATTCCAGTAGGAACACTAACATTATCCAGTTCAGGTGTAGTTAGTAGTACTGAATTAAAATTTAATGGTAAATACTGTTTTTCCATTACTAATGGTACAGTATCCAGAGATACAACTACATGTGCTGCAACATAAGTTAAAATAGTTGACAAAAGTGCCATCACATTTTTGTTAACTTTTTTTACTTTACACATCAAAAATGCTAATAGTCAACTAAAATTTAAAAAATGATAAAAAATGTCGAAAAATGTAGAATTATGTTGACTACATAACTTTATTATGTTATTTAATCGAACTTCTTGCGGTAATCGTAATTCTAGCTATTATTGCACTAATTGCTGCACCAGTAGTATTAGGAATTATTGATGATGCTAGAAGGTCTGCAGCTCAAGATAGTGCATTAGGTCTTGTTAGTGCTGCAAAATTACATTTTGCTGAAACATTAATGGGAACTGATAATGCTCCACAATTTGGAACAGATGAAACGATTCGTGAATTTAGTTGTGATGAGACTGCGTGTACAGCGGCAGCGGTTTCTGCAACATTAAGTTTAGATGGAACTGTTCCTTCTGGAAATTTTACTTTATCTGATGCAGGGAAAGTAAATGCTACAGGATTGAAATTCAATGGTAAATATTGTTTTGCTATTACAGACAATAAAGTTGAACCTACTGGATCTGGATGCTAAAAACGAAGAGATTCGTTTTTTTTTTACTCTATATTAAAAAATATATCATTTGATATGTTTTTTTGTTATAATGTAATAGGTGAATTCAATGAAAAAAGACAATATAAGAAATTTTTCTATAATTGCTCATATAGATCACGGTAAAAGTACACTTGCTGATAGAATCTTGGAAGTGACAGGTGCTATTACAGATAGAGAAAAACAAGAGCAACTTTTAGACAATATGGATATAGAGCGTGAACGTGGAATAACAATTAAATTAAATGCTATACAATTAAAATATAATTATAAAGACGAGGATTATATACTTCATTTAATAGATACCCCAGGTCATGTTGATTTTACGTATGAGGTTTCTAGAAGTTTAGCAGCTTGTGAGGGAGCAATATTAGTTGTTGATGCAGCTCAAGGTATAGAGGCCCAAACCTTAGCGAACTTATATTTAGCGCTTGAAAATGATTTAACAGTTATACCTGTTATTAATAAAATAGATTTACCTAATGCTGACCCTGAAAAAGTTAAAAAAGAACTAATGGATACATTAGGTTTTAAGGAAGATGAAATTGTTTTAACAAGTGCAAAAAATGGAATAGGTATAAAAGAGTTAGTTGAGACTATTATAGAAAAAGTGCCTTCCCCAGAAGGAGATAGTAAAAATAAACTTCAAGGATTAATATTTGATAGTTTTTATGATCCCTATAAAGGAGCAGTTATTTTAATAAGAATAATAAATGGCAAAGTAAAAGTAGGAGATAAAATTAAAATGATGTCGACAGGTGCTGTTTATGAAATTACAGAAATTAGTGTTCATAATCCGAAAGAGATTAAAAAGAGTGAACTTGTTTCTGGTGAGGTAGGTTATATCTCTGGCAGTATAAAAAGTATTAGCGATGTTAAAGTAGGAGATACTATCACACTTATAGATAATCCTGCTACTGAATCATTACCTGGTTATAGGCCTATGAAACCAATGGTCTTTTGTGGACTTTATCCAATAGAGACTTCTAAGTATCCAGAACTTAGAGAAGCATTAGAAAAGTTAAAATTAAACGACGCATCGTTAGAGTTTGAACCAGAAACATCTAAGGCATTAGGTTTTGGTTTTAGATGTGGATTTTTAGGATTATTACATATGGAAATAATTCAAGAAAGAATAGAACGAGAATTTAAAATAGATTTAATTGCGACAAGTCCTTCTGTTATTTATGAAGTAACACTTACAGACAAATCAGTTATAAATATAGATAGTCCGGTTAAAATGCCTGATAGGCAACGAATTTTAGATATTAAAGAACCATATATAAGAACTAATATTTTTGTTCCAAGTAGTTATATAGGTGCGATTATGGAACTTTGTCAGGATAAACGTGGTAATTACGTATCAATGGAATATTTAGATCAAACTAGAGTAAATATTCATTATGAAATTCCACTTTCTGAAATAGTATATGATTTTTTTGATAGATTAAAATCTAGTACCAAAGGTTATGCATCATTTGATTATGAAATTATTGGTTATAAGAGTAGTGATTTAGTAAAAATGGATATACTATTAAATGGAGATATAGTTGATGCCCTAAGTGTAATAGTTCATAAAGACTTTGCTTATAAACGTGGGAAAGCTGTTGTTGAATCTTTAAGAAAATTAATACCAAGACAACAATTTGAAGTTCCAATTCAAGCTAGTATTGGAAATAAGGTTATAGCAAGAGCAGATGTAAAAGCCGTTAGAAAAGATGTACTTGCAAAATGTTATGGTGGAGACGTATCTCGTAAAAGAAAACTTTTAGAAAAACAAAAGGAAGGAAAGAAGAGAATGAAAATGGTAGGTAATGTTGAAATACCACAAGAAGCCTTCTTATCAGTCCTAAGTATGGAGGAAGAATGATAAACGACGAAGAAAGATTACGTAGAGTAATGCGAGTTGCAGATTTGGTAGAATCTGGAATGAGTGTTAGAAATATTTCAAAATATCTTACTGAAAATGAGTTTAAAATTAGTGTTGATACGATACTTAAATACATCACAAGAATTAAGGACATAGATATAAATAGATATAATAAGATAAAAGCAATTCAAGAAAGTAACAAACCTAAAACAGTTAGAAACAGTGTGGATGTCCAAAAAAGGGTAAAAAGGGTTGTTGAGTTATTAGTTCATGGTTGCACTATAGATGAAATTGCAATTGAATTAGATGAAAAACCATTAACTATATATAGAGATATAAGAAAAAGAGTTAATTATTTAACGCCAAACGAGATGAAAAAATTAGGCTTTGGTTTAGAAGAACTCGAAATAATTGATAAAACACTTGAAAAACATAGTAGAGATAATTTAAAAAGAAAACTCAAATAAAATGAGTTTTCTTTTTAAATGATAACATTTACTTTAGGGCAGTTAAAGTGTATAATGTATTTAAAGAAAAGGTGATTTAAGTGAACTCTGTATATATACATATCCCTTTTTGTTCAACAATATGTTCATATTGCGATTTTTGTAAATTTTTGTATAACGAAGAATGGGTAGAAAAATATTTAAATGAGTTAGAAAAAGAAATAAAATCAAAATATAATGGTGAATTAATAAAAACATTGTATATAGGCGGAGGAACACCGTCGTGTTTATCAATAGCAGAACTTACTAAATTATTTGAGATAATTAAATATTTTAATAAAGATATAAATTGTGAAACTACTTTTGAATGTAATATAGAAAATATAAACGAAGAAAAACTGTTGTTTTTATTAAATAATAAAGTTAATAGACTTAGTATAGGAGTTCAAACATTTAATGATAATTATTTATCATTTTTAAATAGAAAACATGTTGAAACTGAAATTAAAGATAAGATAGAGTTCGCTAAAAAAATAGGATTCGATAATATTAGTATTGACCTAATATACGCTATACCTAATCAAACGATTAACGAATTAAAAATGGAAATAGATAAATTTATAGAATTAGATATAAATCACATTTCTACATATTCACTAATAATTGAATCAAATACTAAACTTAATATTGATAATATATCAAATATAGATGAAGCATTAGATAAAGAAATGTATGATTATATAACAAATCGTTTATTGAAAAAAGGTTTCAATCATTATGAAATTAGTAATTTTGCTAAACCAGGATATGAATCTAAACATAACTTAGTTTACTGGAATAATCAAAACTACTATGGTTTTGGACTTGGTGCGAGTGGCTATATAAATGATATTAGATATGAAAATACAAGAAGTTTTAATAACTATTTAAATGGTAAATATGTACTAAATGAAGAAGTATTAGATAAACAAAAAACAATAGAAAATGAATATATTCTGGGATTTAGAAAAATAAAAGGAATAAATAAAGTAGACTTTTATAATAAATTCAGAGTAGATATATCAAAAAACAAAAATATCCAAAAAAATATAAAAGAAGGAAAAATCATTGATGATGGAGAAAATATATTTATTAAAAAAGAATATATATATATATCCAATAGTATATTAATTGATTTTATAGGTGATGATTATGAATAAAATCAAACATTTTACAAAAGAATTGAATTTTATAAAAAATAACAGATATAAAGAAAGTGCAGAAGTACTACTAGAATTACTGCCTGATTATTTTTTTCACATACCTGCAAGTTCAACAGGAAAGTATCATCCTAATTTTTCACTTGGTGAAAAAGGTCTAGTTAGGCACACAAAAGTTGCTATTAGAATAGCTTACGAATTACTTTGCAATAACACAATAGGAAATATATTTAATCAAGATGAGAAAGATTTGATGTTAATTGCTATAATGTTGCACGATGGATGTAAATTAGGAGTAGAACAAACCGCTTATACAGTAGTTGATCATCCAATAATTATAAGTGAATATATAAAAGAAAATAGTACAAAAACTAAGTTTACTGCATCTGAAATTGAATTTATATGTTCATGTATTGAAACACATATGGGGGAGTGGAATACTGATTATAAAGGAAATAAAGTGTTAGAAAAACCATCTAATAAATATCAAAAATTTGTCCATATGTGTGATTTTTTATCAAGTAAAAAGTTTTTGGATATAAAGTTTGAAAACGATGAAATAATAGAATAGGAGAAAAGAATATGGCTAAATGGGATAAAAAATATCTTGAACTTTGTGAAAAAATATTAAACGAAGGGGTTGAAGTAGAAAATAGAACAGGTATAAATACATTAAAAATACCATCTTATTGTTTCGAATTTGATTTACAAGAAGAATTTCCAATTTTGACAACTAAACAACTATTTTTTAAAAATGCTATTACAGAACTTTTATGGATTTATCAAGTGGCTAGTAATGATGTGAGGTGGCTGCAAGAGAGAAATAATAATATATGGGATGAATGGGAAATTGATACCAATGGTTTTTGGAAAGCAGAACAAATGGTTGTTGAAAATGGAAAATTAGTAAAAAAGACGATTGAAAAAGATTTTGGTAAGAAATATGCTCATACAATTGGAACAGCATATGGTTATATTATTGACAAATATGATTTAACAAGAAAATGTTTAAATAACATTAAAAACAATCCAACAAACAGAAGAAATGTTATAAGTTTATGGCAAGAAGAATATTTAAAAACAGGTGTATTAGAACCATGCGTATGGTCAACTGAATGGGATGTTACAGATGGGAAACTTAATGTTTTAGTACATCAAAGAAGTTGTGATGTACCACTGGGCTTACCTTTTAATGTGACACAATATGCTGTGTTATTAAATATGTTTGCTCATGTATGTGGGTTAAAACCAGGAAAAATGTTATGGAGCATAAAGGATGCTCACATATATGTTAATCAAATCGATGGAATAAAAGAACAAATTCTAAGAGGAAAAGAATTAGAAGACTTAAAAGCGCCAACATTATGGTTGAATCCAGAAATAGATGACTTCTTTAAATTTGACAATTCAAAAGAATTAAAGGATATAAAAATATTAAATTATAATCATCATGGGAAAATTGAATTTCCTATTGCCAAATAGTATGAAGATATCAATGATAGCAGCTGTGGGTAAAAATTTAGAAATAGGTAAAGATAACAAATTACTTTGGTATCTACCAAATGATCTTCCATTTTTTAAAAAAATAACAAATGGAAAAAAAATTATAATGGGAAGACTTACATTTGAATCATTACCCAAAGTGTTGCCTAATAGAACACATTTAGTACTAACAAAAAATAAAATTAAAAATGATGAAATTCTACAATTTTCCAATATAAATGATTTGATGATGTATATAAACAAATTAAAAGATGAAGAAGTATTTATTATAGGTGGAGGAAGTGTTTATAAACAGTTTATAGATTATGCGGATAGTCTATACATTACGGAAGTTGATAAAACGTATTATAATGCCGACACCTTTTTCCCTGAGTTCAATAAAGAGGAATTTAATAAAACGATAATAGATGAATATAAGGATGATTTAGTGAGTTATCAACATGTATTATATGAAAGAAAGAGGAAAAAAAATGAAGGGTAAACTTATTGTTATTGAGGGAACTGATTGTTCAGGAAAGGAAACACAAACAAACTTATTAGTAGAAAAGTTAAATAATATTGGATTACGTGTAAAAAGATTTAGTTATCCAAATTATGATAGTCCAACAGGTAAAATAGTTGGAGGTCCATACTTAGGAAAAAAACATATATGTGAAGGTTGGTTTTTAGAAGGTGCTGCTAATGTTGATCCTAAAATAGCCGCACTTTATTTTGCAGCAGATAGAAGATATAATAAAAACATAATAAAACAATATTTAAATGATGGAGTTAATATAATTTTAGATAGATATATTTATTCAAATATTGCCCATCAAGGTGGTAAGATAGAAAACACAGATGAAAGATTTGCGATGTATAAGTGGTTAGAAAAATTAGAAGTGGAGTTATTAGAACTACCCCACGCAGATATTAAAGTCTTCTTGCACATGCCGTATGAGCAAGCTTGTATTTTAAAAAAAGATAGACTAGAACAAGCAGATCAACATGAAAGTGATGAAAGACACTTAAGATTAGCAGAAAAATCATTTATTGAGGTTGCTTCAAAATTTGACTTTAAAACCATTGAGTGTGTGGATAATGAAAAAATAAAAAGCATTGATGAAATTAATAAAGAACTATATGAATATGTATTATCAAAGTTAAAAAAGGCATAGCCTTTTTTTTGTTTATACATATAAATGTTATAGGTGATTATATGTATGAAATTATATCCCATAGAGCAAAATCTAATCATATTTATCCTGAAAATACTAAAGAAGCTATATTAAAAGTTTTGATGGATGAAAAAATTGATGGAATTGAAATAGATATTAGAATGACTAAGGATAAAAAACTAATCGTTTTTCATGATCCTATTTTAAATATTAAAACTAATTGTAATGGCATTGTGAAATTTAAAAAATATAAACAAATAAAAAAATGTAAGTTACATGAGAAATATTATATTCCCTTGTTAGAATCATTACTAAAAGAAATAGCGTATTTAAAAATTGATAAAAAAATAATTTTAGATATAAAATATGAAGGAAAAGATATTAATAATATTGTCTGTATATTGTG
>DUWA01000149.1 GCA_012840755.1 Mycoplasmatota bacterium
ATTTTAATATTTTGTATCAAAAAACAGATGAATTATTGTATCAAGCAAAAGAACAAGGAAAAAATTGTTTTATATACAATGATAATGAATAAATCTTTTAAAAAATGGATATTTAGACAGTGGAGCGATTAACAATTGCTCCACTTTTTTATTACTATATTTTTAAAGAAATACCCCTTGCAATAACTAAATTTCTTGGTTATAATGATTCAACATTAAGGGGATGATTAGGTTGGAAAATTTAAATGAATATAAAATAAATCGTAATATTATTTGTATTGATTTAAAATCTTTTTATGCATCAGTTGAATGTGTTTTAAGAGGGCTTGATCCATTTGAAACACCATTAGTAGTTGCTGATCAAAGTAGAGGCGATGGTTCAATTGTTTTAGCAGTTACACCATACCTAAAAAGTAAAGGGGTTCCTTCAAGGCTAAGAATATTTGAATTGCCTAAAGATATTGAAATTATTTTCGCAAGACCACAAATGCACAAATACATGGAGTATGCTACTAAAATAATTGGAATATTTTTAGAATTTGTCAGTGAAGAAGACTTATATGTTTATTCAATAGATGAAACATTTATTGATTTAACTAACTACTTAAAATATTATAATAAAACAGATTATGAAATAGCAGAAGACATATTAAATGCTATTAAAACAAAATTAGGTCTTTATGCAACTTGTGGAATTGGGCCTAATATGTTGCTTGCTAAATTATCCTTAGATATTGAAGCTAAAAACAATGATAATGGTATTGCTAAATGGCGTTATGAAGATGTAGAAACAAAACTATGGCCGGTTAGTCCTTTATCTAAAATGTGGAGCATAGGTAAAAGAATGGAACGTAAATTAAATTTAATGGGTTTAACTGAAATTGGTGATATAGCAAAATATAATAAAGAAAAATTAAAGAAAAAGTTTGGTGTTTTAGGATTGGAACTTTGGTATCATACCAACGGTATTGATATGAGTTTAATTCAAGATAAAAAAATACTTAGAAACAAACCAAAATCTTATGGATTAAGTCAAGTATTATTTAGAGATTATAATGCAGAAGAAATTCTAACAATTATTTTAGAAATGACTGATGAGGTTACATCAAGACTAAGACTTTCTAAAAAAAGAGCTAAAACAATTAGTTTGTTTATTGGTTATAATAATGATTATGGTGAAGGTTTTTCAAGACAAATAACACTTGAGCAACCAACCGCAAATGAATTTTTAATATATGAAACTTGTATTAATATTTTCGATTCATTTTATGAAGGTTTCCCAATAAGGAAAGTTGGAATTAGTCTTTCGAACTTAGACGAAACAAGAACATATCAATATTCTTTATTTGAAGATGTTGAAAAAATAGATAGAGAAATAAAATTAAAGGCAAGCGTTGATAAAATAAAATTAAAATATGGTAAAAATTATATTGTAAGAGCAGTTTCTAATGAAGAGCATGCGACTGCTAAAAAACGTAATAAACTAATAGGTGGCCATCATGTATAATGATCGTGGAATAATTAAATGGGCACCTTTTGATGCCTTAGTAGGATTTAATGATTTAATTAAAGAAATGCTTAACAATAAAAATAAAATTGAAAAACCAATTTTAAATGAAGACAGATTAGAAAAAATGGATAGAATTATAAAATATGCAATAAATAAAAACTTAGAACTAGAAATAACTTATTATGAAACGGGATTTATAAAAATAATTTATGGTTATATTAAAAAAATTGATATATATAATAGAAACGTTTTACTACAGTCAAATTTTTTGATTAAAATTGACGACGTTATTAATTTAAATATTTAAAATGCTTATTGATAATAAATTCTTTTTTATTTTGTTATACTAAAAACATATATAACAAGGGAGGATTTAAACTATGTGGAATATTATTTTATGGATTTTATTTGGAGCATTAGCCGGTGCTGTAGCTGGACGTTTAATGGGTAGTAGAAGGGGTCTTCTTTCAAACATTGTTGTTGGAATTGTCGGTTCATTTTTTGCAGGATGGGCTGGAACAGGTTTTAAATCTCTCCAAACAACTAATTTATCACTAATTGGATTTTTAACTTCAGTTTTAGGAGCAGTAGTTTTCCTTGCGATTTTGAATTTTTTAACTGGTAGAAAAAATTAAATTGACTAAAAAATGTAATAAAACAATTGAACTATTTTTTTAATAAGTTTTAAATAATCGGCTACAATTAAAGTATAAGATTATCGCGGAGGGGAAAATGTTTTTAAATAAAGATAAAATAAGGAAAAGAAAGATATATGTTGGCATTATTGTTGTAACAATGGTTTTTTCAATTACTTTGATTGTCTATTTAACCGGCGGTGTAATGTATGTTTATCCGCATTTAATGTATATACCAATTGTAATATGTGGTTTTGTTTTTGGAACTAAATACGGTATTTTAAATGCACTTATAGCGGGATTTTTACTAGGTCCACTAATGCCGCTTAATACAAGTACAGGAGAAAAGCAGTTACTCTTCAATTGGCTATTTAGAACAATGATTTTTCTAGCCTTAGGAATACTTAGTGGTTATGCTAATTTAATTTTTAATAAACAAAGAAGACAAATTAATAAATCGTTGTTTTATCACAGTTTTTCTAATGTACCTAATCCTAATTATTTAAGAACGGTAGACTACAGTAATTTTGATGATGAAGTTCTAATTGTAACAATTTTAATTCATAATTTCCAAAAAATAGTTGATACTTTTAGTCAATTGTTTCACTTTGAATTATTAAATCAAATCTATGTTAATTTAACTAATAAGATTAAAGATGAGAAAGTTATTGTTACAAATAACGGCGGTAAATTTTGGATGGTTATAAATAATAAAAATATTGAAGAAGTAAATGATTTATTAGAACGAATTTTATTAGAAGACTATATTATTGATAATATTCCAATTTATTATGATTTTTCTTTTGGGTATAAAATAAAAAATATTAAAGATATCGAAATTACTACTGAACTCTTTAATAAAACAGACAACTGTGCTAATCAAGCATTAAAATTGGAAAAAAAGTATTTGATCGCTGCTAATGATTTATTAGATGATAATCAATATCAAATTTTAAGCGAATTTAGAACAGCCTTAAAAAACAATGAAACATTTTTACAATTTCAACCTAAAATCGCCTTAAAAAAAGATGAAATTAAATTAGAAGCTTTAATTAGATGGCAACATCCGGAAAAAGGGCTATTACTACCCGGGAAATTTATTCCTCAAGTAGAAGAGACAAAGTTAGCTAATGATTTATCTATATGGGTGTTAAATGAAGTAATTGAAAAAATTAAAGAATTTGAAACTAAGAATTTTTACCCGGAAATTTCACTAAATATATCAGCTAAAAATTTATTTAATGATGAATTTATTAATCAAGCAATTATAATGATCAAAGATAGTGGAATTACTCCAAATCGAATTGAATTTGAAATTACCGAAAATACGATTATGAATAATCTTAATAAGTCTAAAGGTGTTTTAAAGAAACTAAAAGATGTTGGAATTAAAATTTCAATTGATGATTTTGGTAAAGGGTTCTCATCAATTAGTTATTTAACATTATTAGATATTGATTATATTAAAATTGACAAGGGATTTATAGATGACTTAATTAAGGATGAAATATATGCAAAAATTGTGAAATATACAATTAATATATCTAAAGAACTAGGCTATGAAGTAATTTGTGAAGGTGTTGAAACTAAAGAACAATTTGAATTACTAAAATCATTAGGTTGTGATTATATGCAAGGTTATTATTTTTCAAAACCATTAAACCAAAGTGATATCATGGAATGGTATAAAGTAAAGAGAGATGATGAAAATGAAAAAATTACTAACAAAATTTAGAAGAGATCTTCACCAGATACCAGAGTTAAATTTTGATTTACCTGAAACAAATAAATATTTAATAAATGTATTAGAAAAACTTAATTTTGAATTATATAAAACTGCTAAAACAGGTATTATTGCATACAAAAAAGGAAAATTAGATTCAAGTATAGCTTTTAGAGCTGATATGGATGCACTACCGATAGAAGAAAACAATGATGTGGACTATAAATCACTTAACGAAGGTTTAATGCATGCTTGCGGTCATGATGCACATATGAGTATTTTACTTGGATTTGCTAATTTAATAAGTAGTAAAGAGTTATTAAACGAGTCAATTGTCTTAATTTTTCAACCAGCTGAAGAAACAATGGGGGGTGCAAAAGTTATAATTGATGAAGGTGTTTTCAAACAATTTAACATTAAAAAAATCTTTGGCATTCATGTTTATCCAAATTTAGATGAAGGTAAAATTGGAATTACTAAAGGAATAACAATGGCAAGAAGTGGAAGTTTTGAAATAACTTTTAATGGAAGTAGCGCGCATGGTGCTATGCCTAATGAAGGTATTGACACAATTGTTGCTGCGAGTAATTTTATAAACTCAATGCAGACAATAGTTGCAAGGAAAATTGATCCCACTGAAAGTGCAGTTATTAGTGTTGGCACAATAAATGGTGGTACCTTAGCTAATGTGATAGCGGATCAAACGGTAATTACTGGTACTATTAGAACTTTCAATGATGATGTATTTAAACAAATAGAAAAAGAGTTAAACAATTTAAAAATAGGTATAGAAGCAAGTTTTAACGTTTTAATTGATTTAAATGTTAAAGCTTTATATCCAGTATTGAATAATGATGTAGAAATATTTAATGATGTTTTAGAGATTTTAAAGCATAATTTTGAATATGAAATTCTAAAACCCATGATGACATCAGAAGACTTTAGTTTTTATTTAGAAGAAGTTCCTGGACTATTTATGATGCTAGGCACTAAAAATGAAAAGAAAGGTTTTACTTATCCCCTACATCATAGTAAATTTAACTTAGACGAACAAGTATTACTTAAAGGTGTAGAGTTATATAATTTAATTGCTATAACATATAAATTGTATTAAAAGGGAAAAAAGCCATTTGATTTAGTGGCTTTTTTTGTTTTTAAAATTGCCACCTTCTTAAAAAGAAGTGCTCAATAGTCAAAACATGGTCTTTCACAAACATTAATTAATACCCGTAAAACAGTCTTTTATATAGAATAAACCGTTTCGTTAGATCAAATATGATAAAATAAACTAAAGTAGTATTCTTGTTAGGTTATAATATAAAATACAAAATATTAAACCATAAGAAAATAAAGTTAAAACCTCTTAACATAAAAACAAGGATGGGTGATATTGATGGAAAACAAATATTTGAAAAAATATAAAATATCAAGCTGGATATTAATCATTTTTCAATATGTTGTTTTAGCATTCTTACTATACCTTTTCATCATGCTTTTATTAATTAAAAGTATCATACTTTTTGTATTGTATACGGCATTGTTTTTTATTATTTTAAAAATAAGTATTGATAATACAAAAGCCTTGATAAAACTCATTGGCTTTGACAAACATTATCAAGCCATCAAAGAACTAAAAGCAGTTTCACTGATGTATATTGGTGCGATCTTTTTTATGTTACTTTCTTTAATCTATGAGCAAGAACTGACAACTATCATAATTATCTTATTAATCATAAGTATCATATCTGTGATCATCATAAATTATTTAATGGCACATCATAATTTTAACAAAGAAAATGATAAAAAAAGTGAATATCTACAAATTATTGACACAGAAAAATAAGTCCAAAATAAAAAAAGACTTGACCATAGCTGTAGGTGTTTGAAAGGTTTCCAGCTAGATATCCTGCAATACCACCGGTTTCTGTCCAGCTGTTGTTTTTTCCTAATGATGTAATATGAAAATATAGATAATTAAATACATTAAAAATCTCTATTGTAGAGCCCCGCTTTTTTTGAGGCTCTATTTTTTTTTAAGAATTTGGTCATCTATAAAAAGAAAAATAAGG
>DUWA01000150.1 GCA_012840755.1 Mycoplasmatota bacterium
GTTGGACTAAGAAAAGGACAAAATGTTCAAGGGGGTTAATGCCCGTACTTGAATGTCCCATTTGTTCATGCTTAACATATGAATGTGTGGATTAAAAAAGTCCGCCCGATAGGGCGATAAGTTCAAAATTCAACTACTTTAATTATTTTATCTTTATCTTCCGTATATAAGGATGACTCAGAAATACCATCAATGCCTAATACACACATACCTACTACTGATATACTTTCAACTTTCGAAGGGTCAACGGTTATCCTTGTAGTTGTATTCATTATGTTAATATATCTCACCGTTATGTGTACTAAAATTAATGTAAAGAAGAATATTAGTTTTTTCAAAATATACACATCCCCGAATAATAATCAATTGTTTTGCCTGTTTTTTATCCCTACCTTTTCTTTTCTCTGTCCGGCAGCTACAGCTCCAACCCTTTTTACGTTAAAATATTATGTTTTTTGAGAACATATAAATTATATATCTATTTATATGCTTTTTTGTATATAATACAAAATAATAAAAGAAATGGGTGATTTTAAATGTTAAAATCCCCATATTTTTAAATACAAAATTATAAAAGTTAGTCTTATGATAATAGATTTTAATGTAAATATCAATAGTTATAAAGAAAAATTTTAAATAATTGTGAAATTTTAAATTGTGATTGTTACACATGTGTTGGAAAACATTTATTTTTGTAAATATTGACATAAATGATTCCTCCTTAGCTTTTATTATTAATTCTTGCTAAGGAGGAATTTAATTATTTATCAAGACATAAAATATATAATTTACAGAAAATTTTTTAATTATGACATCTTCCCCCACAAGTTAAGGTGCATACTTAGAGGGAAAGTTATACTTATTTTCGAATATATATTTGTACAATTGATTTGCCATATTTACTATTTGGAAGAACTGCTACTCCAGTATAAGAAAGAGTTGAATTTAAGATAATACTGTAATTTTTTTCACTTTCCAACCATTTATTAACTGCTCTTTCTATATAATGATTTCCTGCAGTACGCATTCCAGCAGCGGTATAAGATATTTTGTTTTCTCTAATAAGAACATCAAAGGAAGACTCCGGAGAAACAGAATAGTTGTCTGACATTTCTTGTGCTAAAATACGTGCTACTCGGGTAAGATCTTCATCCAGTATAAGTGGCTCAAGATTAGCCTCAATTCTTTTTTCATTTACCAAGTTAAATAAAAATTGTTCATCTTCTGTTAATCCATTAGAAGAGGGGAGATCAGGTGAAATATTTTCGACTGGAAAAGTATTAATTATTTCAAGAATATATTTTCGTAAAATAATATAGTCTGTACTGTTAACTTGCCCATTACCGTCTAAATCAACTATTATTTTGCCGTTTGAATTTGGTATATCAGGGATTATTTCCAAAAGATATCTTTTAAACAAATTTAAGTCTATACTATTAACTAAACTATCACCATTCAAGTCTCCATAAATAATGGTTGTACTGTTATCATTTGAATGAACAATAGTGATCTGAAAAATTAATAAAAAAGAAATAAAAACAAGTAAAGATGAAAAAAATTTATAATTTTTTTTCATAATAACCCCCCCTTAAATTTGGCCAAAGTGTAAAAATAGGAACATAACATAAAACTTTGTCAAATATTCAATTAAATCACCCCCTTTAGTTATATATAATAAATTAGTTTTGATTGAAGAAAGAGGTGTTCTGAAGAGATGATGTTTTATGTAAATATTAAATATAAAAAAGCCAAGGTATTAAACCTTGGCTTTTTGTTTTAGTTAGTATCAATTTTATGCTCTATTTTTATTTCAGAGCCTTCAAACGGAATATCAATATAACCATCTGATGTTGAACTTCCATTGAGTAAAATATCAAAAGTATACCTTATATATGCTTCTTCAAATGGAATAGTTGCTTTAAACAATCCGAATTTTTCTTCAACAAAATCCAAATCATTATTAATAACGTTAGCAACAAATGAAACTTTAATATCATTAATTTCTAGGGATGAAGAGTCACCTGTTAAATTAAGCTCTTCAATTGGTATTTCAATAGAAAGAATGCCATCATTAAAATTAATTTTTTCTTCATCAATTTTCGTA
>DUWA01000151.1 GCA_012840755.1 Mycoplasmatota bacterium
CAATAAATTTATTAAATAATATAGAAAATTTCATTAGAAGGATAGGTATTATTGTTATTATAATTGGAGCCATAATACTAACTATTGAAATATATAAAACATTAACAGAAAACAGAAAATTAAAAGCATTTAATATAGCAACTTTTACTATAATATATTCAGTTGTAGCTATTTTTTTAAGCTATAATATCGATAAAATATATTCTACTTTATCCGATGTATCTACGAAAACTTCTAAATATTCAACAAGTATTGTTACCCTTGTTAAAAATGATGTTGATAACATTGAAAATATTGGTAGTAGTGATATAGGTATAATAAATGATGAATCAAGTATTATCGGTTATCAAACCCCTAAGTATATAATGGAAAAAAATAAACTTAAAAATAATTTGGTTTATTATGATAGTTTTACTGATTTAATTGAACAATTATTTAAGGAAGAAATTGAATATATTTTTCTACCTACTAACTATAAAATACTATTTAATAATATAGAGGGTTTTGATTATAACTTAGATCAAACTAAAATAATTTACTCAGAAGAAAAAGTAATAGAAATAGAAAAAAACGAAGTAACTAAAAAGATTAGTGAACCTTTTACTTTATTATTAATGGGTGTTGACTCAGAAAAAGAGAATATTAAGGACAGTTCATTTAATGGAGATGCACTTATGCTTATTACATTTAACCCAGAAACATTAAACGCAACTATATTAAGTATACCGCGTGATACTTATGTGCCTATTACTTGTTTTGCTGGAAAAAGAGAAAATAAAATTACACATGCTGCTTGGTATGGTGAAGATTGTATGATGGATACAATAGAAAACTTTACAGGTATTAAAATTGACTATTATGTTAAAATCAATTTTAAAGGTGTTGTAAAGGTTGTTGACTCTATTGGAGGGATATATGTAGACGTTCCATATAGTTTTTGTGAACAAGATAGTAATAGGAGATTTGGCAAACATACTATTTATGTAGAAAAAGGATATAGAAAAATAAATGGTGAACAAGCATTAGCTCTTTCACGTAATAGAAAGCCAAATTCAGAATATTGTACTAAAGAATGGACATATGGATCTCGTAATGACTTTATAAGAGGAAGTAACCAACAACTAGTGGTTAAAGGACTACTTTCACAACTAAAAAATATTAATTCATTGAACAAAGTATATGATTTACTTGATACTATAAAAGACAATATGGAAACTAATATGAGTATTGATGAAATACTATCATTCTATAATATAGGTAAAGATATCCTTATTAAAAGTAAAAATTCTGATATAAATGATGCAGTTAAACTTCAAACACTATATTTAAGTGGATATTCAAAAACTATTTTTGATACATCTATGAAGCTTCCTTTATATAATTATGTTCCTTATCAAGGAAGTATTGATGATATAGTTCATGCTATGAATGTTAACTTAGGAATAAAAGAACCTAAAATTATTAAAAGTTTAAATTTTGATATTAATGAACCTTATAAAGAAAAAGTTATAGGTCAGGGATATTATAAGGATTCAGAAATTAAACTATTACCTGATTTTATTGGAAAAGACATTTCACAAGCAATAGAATATTTTAAAGAAAATGGTATTAATTTAGATATTGAATATGTTACTTCAACTGATGGAAATGATTTTGTTGGTAAAATTATAAATCAGTCATTATCTTCAGGAATTCATATAAAATATATTAATAAGTCTAGTGGAATTAAAATAAAAGCCATTGAAAAAGTTAATATACCGATAGAAGATTTTGATTATTCGCTATGTATATTGGAAGAAAATAGCCAAAAATCTAATTGTTTACTTAAAAATTATGTTGGTAAAACTGTTGATGAGTTAAAAACATTTATCAGAAAAACCAAATTAAGTATTTTAATTGAAGAAATAGAAATAGATGAAAATGATAAGCTATATGATGAAAAATATATAGGGTATATAGTAGAGCAAAGTGTTGATGAAAATACTCCACTTAAGGATTTAATAAATAAAACAATAAAAATTAAATATATTAAAGAAACACAAATCCCAGAAGACCCAGGTAATATAACGACTCCAGATAATAACCCTATTGATATACCTTATAATCCTATTGATGATATCATTCCTAATAGTGAGGATAATAATATGATACAATAAAAGCCAATTAATATTGGCTTTTTATAATATACATAATGGTTTTAAAATAGAAAGTGCTTTTTTATAATCTATTAATTCTCTAAGTTCATATCTTGTATAATCTGTCTCATAAAAAACCTTTTCATTCTTATGATCAATATGTATAATCATCCTATTAACATTATTTTTTCCAACAAGTTTATCTATTACTTCTTTTTCACTAACCACTATTATTTTCATTAAATCATCTCCTTGGTTTTATATAATACATTATGATTTAATAAAAAGAAAGAAAATTAAATCGACAAATTTTTTAATTATTCATAAAAAAATGAAAGAAAATCAGTTTCTTAAATTGTAATTTGAATTACACCAACACCATTTGACAAAGAACCAAAATATTTTTTGGGTAAATATATTTAACTCCATTTATAGAATAGAACATTTTTTCATTAAAGCCAAATTTTGTGAAATTTTTAATAATGAATAATACTTTATAAATTATCGTTTCAAAAACCACACCTATGTGGTGCGGTTCAAATTTTACTTTAAGAAATTAAATTAATTTTATTTATTATTAGCTTGCATCTTAGCTATTTCTAATCTGTCTGAATTTTTTACAACAATTATTTGGTATTCCTTTTGATATCCTAAGTCTTTTTTATATTTTACAACTACATTATAGTAATATGCATCTTTAAAAGTAAAATCATTATATTTAAACTCTTTTTTATCTTTACTATCTATAACTACATCTTCTACTATAGGAAGTTCTTGAACTCTATCATTATATACATTACTTTTAACGTAATTGTATAAAGTTGATTTTGCTATATTAATAAAATCTTCCTTAAATTGCCCATAGACAAACTGAACTCCACCTATATCTGTATTAGAAATTTTATTATCTAAATTAAGAACATCAGATATAAAAAGTTTCGTTATAACTTCTGAATATACATCATAATCAATTTCATCTTTATTTAAAATATCTTTTAAATCATTAAATAAATTTTTATAATAAGTTGTCTTATTATCAGTTAATATATAACCAAAAGATTCAATATTATCAACAATTGGTATTTCTTCAATTATTGGTATGTTATTATCACTCTTTATAAACTCATTATATAACACAGATGTAATAACACATATTATTAGTGCAATTATCACCAACATCAATATTTTACTTATACTTAAATTTTGCTTTTTTATCATACTATTCTCCGTTCATAAGAGCTGCATTTTCTTTTGTTTTTCTAATTAAATCATGAATTATAATATTATCTGAAATAGAGATTAGTTTATCTGCATAGTCAATATTTTTTTGAATATATTCGATGCTTACTGAATAATTAGGATCTAATAGTCTTCCCTCTTCTTTTTGACTATTATAATACATTTTATTAGTCAGCCAATCACCATCAGGGAAAACAACTATATTTTCTTGTACACTAAACATATCATTACCTAATGCATAGTCACTCTTAACTCCAAACATATTTCCAACAGTTGGCAGTATATCATACATACCCATTACTTCATCTACTTTGACATTATATTGTTTGTCTTTTGTCCATATAATAAATGGAACTTTTCTATTAAGCTCATAATCAAAGCTATCCATTCTTTTATAAGTAGGATCGTTTTTACTTATAACAGAATCTGTATATGGATCATAGTTATAATATCTTAAAAATTCTCTTGTTTTTAATTTTGCATCGTGATCACCATATATTACTATTACAGTGTTATCTAAAAGACCATTATCATCCAAATCATTAATTAATTGTCCTATAGCTTGGTCAGCATAATGCACAGATTTAAAATAGTTTCCTAACATTGTTCCTTCCATATATGGAGCTGAAATAATTTCTGTCTCTCCGGTTTCCTCATTTACTTTTTCATATTTAAAATCTACAGGAAAATCATCCATTTTTTTCACATCACTAAAAGGAGTGTGATTAGTAAGCATGATTATTGTTCCATAATAATTATTATATGTATCATTTACCTTTTTAATTTTATCTACTGATTGTTTAAAAAATGATTTATCACTTAAACCAAGTCCGATTACTTCATCAATTTTATAATCATTAGTATAACAATAAAATCTGTTATAACCTAATTTATCATGAACTACATTTCTATTCCAAAATGCACACTTATTTCCATGCATACTAAAAGTATAATAACCTTGGTCCCTAAATAATTTTTGAATTGTTACATACTCTCTATCAAAATAATTAACAAAAACCGTTCCACTTGAAGTTGGTAGAAGTGAACTGCTTAGTGTAAATTCACTATCACTACTTGTTCCTACACTTTCTTGAGCGTAAAAGTTTGAAAAAAACATTCCTTCTTTAGCAAGTCTATTTAAATTAGGAGTTACTTCCTCTCCATTAAAACTAGCTTCCATAGCAAAGGTTTGCATACTTTCAGCGTGTATAAACAAAACATTTTTGCCTTTAAATATATTTGTATATTGGTTATCTTCTTTTTCTACTAAAGATTTTTCTAAGTAATATTCTCTAAATTCTTTAGCTGCATTATCATATCCAAATAAAGGAGTTATTTGGGTACTTACTGATGATGCTATATCATTAAATTGGTATGCAAATATTCCAAATCTAGAAACTATATATTCTCTATTCCATTGTTTTCTTAATCTACCTAAATCAAGAGATGTTAAAGTTGTTGTAAATACAGCAAAAATAATTCCGCCAACTATTAATGTGTTAAATGCTCTTAATTTACCAATTTCAATTTTACCAGCTTTTTCATAATAATTTTTTTGTTTTAACGTTTTATTTATAAAAAATAATGCAAATATTTGCCATAAATAACAAAAATCTTTAATTTCCATTACATTTTGAACAACAGCATCTCCAACATCTACTATCTGAAACGAAGTTGCTAATAACGAAACTGATGCAAATGATAAATAATTAGTATAATACATCGAATTTATTATACATAAAGCAGTAACAATAATTGCAAGTGTAAAAAAATATTTGAACTGATGATTAGGTTTAAATAAATAACCTATAGCACCAATAATAATAACAAAAGCTAAATCACCTAATATTGGTTGAAGTTCAAAAAAATTTTTAATCGTAATAAATCTTAGTAACGTAACATTTATCATTGATGTTGCTATAAAACTAAAAAACAAAACATTAGTTTTCATATATTGTTTAGGATTAAACCTAATTTTTTTAATATCTATCCTTTTTAAAAATCCATTTATATTATTAAGTATCTTTTTTTTCATATGCCACCTCATACGCATTAAATAATTATAGCACTTTTTATAAATATTTTCAATTTATTATTTATAAAAAAAAGACGGTTTAAAACCGTTTTTGCTTCTTATAAGCCTAAAATAACCGTTTGTAGTCTGTTTTCAATACATACCGGTAAATATGTACAATAATATTATTTACTGTTACTTTATTTATATAATAGAACTTTTTTCCAAATTATTATCACTACTATTTATAGCAATACCTAAAACAAGTGAATATGATAGTAAATATACCCAAATCATTAAAACAACTATACTGGATAAACTTCCATATAATACATCATAATTAGTAAAATTAGTGACATAATAAGAGTATACTCCAGTTAATAATATCCATAGTAATGTTGTTACAAAAGAACCTTTACTCATATATTTACTTGGTATTCTTTTATCAGGTGCTGCTGTATATATAAGTTTAATAATGAAATATATTAAAATAAACGAAATTGGCCATTTTATTATTAAGAAAAATATATATATTTCAGCATCAAATTTTTTTATTAAATTTATTTGTAATATATACTCAATTATAGTATTCCCAAAAGCTAATACTATTA
>DUWA01000152.1 GCA_012840755.1 Mycoplasmatota bacterium
AAGATCGTTGAATTTATCTAATTGTGTTGCTGTAATGTTATATGAGGTTTTAAGACAACAAAATTATAATGATTTACTTAAAACAGAACCTTTTAAAGGTGAAAATTATTTAATAGATTAAATTAGTAAACAAATAAAGTTGAAATAATATAATAATAATGATATTATATTATTATAGGATGGAGGATTTATTATGGACTTTGTTAACGATAATTTAGTATGGATTATTGTTGGAGCAGTATTTATAATAATGGTAATTATAGGATACTATGCTGAGAAGACTGATTTTGGGCGAAAGGCTTTTGAAAAAAGAGTTAAAGAGCCAGAAAGAAAAATTAAAGAGAAAAAAGAGAAAGTAAGAGAAAAGAAAAAAAAAGAGAAGAAGGAAAAAGAGAGTAAGAAAAAAGTAAAACTTAAAGATGACATAAGACTTGCTGATGCTGTAAAGAAAGAAAATGAAGAACTAAATGAGAATAACAGTGCTCCAGAAGAGATGAATGCTGCTGATTATTTTGATAATGTTGGAATGGAAAATAACGATGATGTTTTAAATACAACAGAAGAAAGTAATTATATGTATCAAAATGAGGATTTGACTGTCCCGTTATCAGACTATAATGTTGATACAAATGAAAACAACAATATATCTGCTGATGAACATAGTCTAGATTATAACGAAGACTTAACTGTTCCTTTTACAGTAGAAAATAATGTTGATAGTAGTGTGAATGAGGATAGTTTAGAAATTCCTTCAATTGACGAAATTACAGAAGAAATTGAAGAAATTGGTCAAAATGTTTCTGATATAGAAATAGAAAGTCCAATAATAAATGAAGTTGTTCCAGAAATAAAAGAAGACAAAGTAATTGAAGATGATGATGTATGGAACTTTTAAAGATCATGAAAATGATCTTTTAATTTTTTTGATAACTAATTTAAATTATGTTATTTATATGATATAATCTTTATGATGATTATGGAGGAATAATATGACAATAGATGGAATAATGGCGTTCATAAAGAAATTTATAGATGTTCTTTTAGTGTGGATGGTGTTATATTATATATTAAAAAACTTAAGAAGAAATGTTAAAATGGTTTTATTATTCAAAGGAATTTTAATAATATTCTTTTTAAAGATTTTCAGTGATATATTATCGCTTGCCACAATTGGTCTTTTATTAGATTATGTTATACAGTGGGGGCCATTGGCTCTTATAATTATATTTCAACCAGAAATTAGAAGTGTTTTGGAGCAACTTGGTAGAAGCCAGCTTTTGGGGCGTCATAAAGCATTAACTTTTGATGAAAGGGAAAGAATAGTATATGAAATAATGGGTG
This sequence comes from Mycoplasmatota bacterium, assembly GCA_012840755.1. Classification (GTDB taxonomy): domain Bacteria; phylum Bacillota_I; class Bacilli_A; order RF39; family UBA660; genus DUWA01. The sequence goes on from DUWA01000152.1 coordinate 1,342, forward strand.
CGGTAGAACATTTGAAAAAAAATCGTATTGGAGCACTGATTATAATTGAACGTGATAATAGTTTAAATGATTATATAGAAAAATCAAAGAAGATTTATGCCGATATATCAAGCGAATTATTAATTTCAATCTTTTTTCCTAATAACCCATTACATGATGGAGGAATTATTATACAGGGGGATAAGATAACTAGTGCAAGAGCAGTTTTCCCTACAAGTGAAAACTTAAAAATAAGCAAAAGATTAGGTACAAGGCATAGAGCAGCACTGGGAATTTCTGAGGTTAGTGATTGTATTTCTTTAGTCATTTCAGAAGAAACTGGCAGAATATCTATTGCAATAGATGGCCAATTATTTTATAATTTAACAATCGATGAATTTAAAATTAAACTGCTTGAAGAATTAAAACCTAAAAAAGTTATAGAAGTTGAGGAATTGGAGGAAGTTACAGATGAAGAAACTACTGAATAGTTTAAAATCTATATTTCATAAAATTATCATATTTTTTGATAAAAAAGTAATCATTCCAATTACTAAAAGATTTCTGATGTTAACGAAGAAATTTGATAAACAAGGAAGAGTACTAGAAAATTGGTTGTCAAAAACCAACACATTACTTTTCATATCTTTATTTCTATCAATAACTATTTTCATAGTTATTGATCAAAAAATAATTTTCTTTTCAGAAAGTTCTGCAGAAGTATTGAAAAGTCAACCAGTTACGGCCATATACAATGAGGAAGCATATGTCATTGAAGGAATTCCTGAAACGGTAGACATAACTTTGATTGGTAGCAAAACAGATTTATATATTGCTAAACAATCTCCTGCTAAAGATGTAATGGTAGATCTAAGCGGATTAAAAGAAGGGACTCATAAGGTTAATATTGTATATAATAATGTTTCTACAACAATCGATTATGCGGTAAATCCTTCCTATGCAACAATTATTATATATCCTAAGTTATCTCAAACTAAGAGTTTAACAGTTGATGTATTAAATTCAGATCTACTCGATCAAAAATTAAATATTGACAGCATTGACGTTGGAATAGATGAAGTTGTAGTTAAAGGGGCTGAATATAAACTTTCAGAAGTTGCAACAGTTAAAGCTCTGGTTGATATGAAAAATTTAATTAAGCAAGAAATAGGAACACATACTATTAAAGATGTGCAATTGAAAGCTTATGATGTTCAAGGAAACGTTGTAGATGTTGAAATAGTTCCTGTGAAAGTAGATGCTACAATTACAATATCTTCTCCAAGTAAAGAAGTTCCTATAAAAGTTATTCCAAAAGGGGAAGTTGCATTCGGCATGGCTATTAACATGATAGAAATTAGTGAAACTAAAGTGACAGTGTATGGAACACAAGAATTGTTATCAAAAATAGACTATATACCAGTTGAAATTGATGTAACTAATTTAAAAGAAGCAAAAGAATACAGAACAGAAATAATTAAACCTACGGGTATTAAATATATGGATGTAAATAGCGTAACGATTAAAGTTACTTTAGGTACTGTGTCTACTAGAGAAATAGAAAAAGTCAATATTGATGTAAGAAATTTAGCTGAGGGATATAAAGCGACAGGACTTAGTGCAGAAGATATTATGGTAACCATTAGTCTGAAAGGTGTTGAGACAGTAATAAATGAAATAACTAACGATGACATAATGGTATATATTGATTTGGCTGGGTATGGCGAAGGTCAGTTTGAAGTAGATGTTTACGTTGAAGGCAAAGATACTAAGGTTCAATATATTTCTAAAACAAAAAAAGTTAAAATACTTATTTCTAAAAAAGACTAAAAAAACTTTATCATTTGATAAAGTTTTTTTACTTTGGTTCTATGTGGTTGAATAAAAGACCTATGTTTATTAATCCTGTAATACCTACCAGTGTATATACGATTCTGGTTAGGACTGTACCTGTTCCAAACAAAGCTTCTACAAGATTAAATTCAAATAAACCTATTAACCCCCAAACTATAGCTCCAATGATTGTGATTACCAAACAAAATTTTTGTAATCCTTCCATTTTTATCTCCTTTCTTTATCATTAGTTATAATTAACTAAAAAATTGATTTTATTCATTCATATTTATAAATATATATCCATATAATTAAATGAAATAAAGGAGTGGAAAAATGAAAAAATATTTAGCGTTGTGTTTTGTAATGGTTGGATGTTTATTTTTTGCAGGTTGTGGTAAATATGGAGAGAAAGATTTGATTAAGGATTTGGGTAAGAAAATAGAAGATAGTAAAGCATATCATTTAAGTGGTGAATTAGAAATTTTTAACAATGAAGATAGTTATGTATATGATGTAGATGTTTCTTATCAAAAGGAAGAAAATTTTAGAGTCAGTTTAAAAAACAAAACAAATAACCATCAACAAATTATTTTGAAAAATTCAGATGGAGTATATGTTTTAACACCTTCATTAAATAAAAGTTTTAAATTTCAAAGTGAGTGGCCATATAATAACTCACAAAGTTATTTACTGCAAACAATTCTAAAAGATATAAAAACAGATAATGATAGACAATTTAAAAAAGTAGAAGATAAATATGTAATTACAACTAAAGTAAATTACTCAAATAATAAGGAACTTGTAAAACAACAGATATATATAGATAAGGATCTAAATATATTAGAGGTCCATGTATTAAATTCAAACGATCAAGTTCAAATGAAGATGAAATTTAAAGATATTGATCTGAAAGCTAATTATTCAGACAAATATTTTACATTAAATGAGAATATGGCATCTAAAGAAAAAGATGAAAATTCAGCACAAGTATCAAAAATAGATAATATAATATATCCTATGTATTTACCTGCAAATACATATTTATCAGCGCAAGATAAAGTTACAAAAGAAGAAGGCGAAAGAATTATATTAACATTCAAAGGCGATAATCCGTTTGTATTTGTACAAGAAACAGTAGATGTAGAAGATGAGTTTTTAACTATTCCAGTATATGGAGAACCAGAATTATTAATGGATTCAGTAGCAGCTGTTTCAAACGAATCAGTAACATGGGTTAGTAATGGAATAGAATATTATGTAACATCTGATACGTTAAATGAACAACAACTTGTTAGTATTGCTCGTTCGATTAGTGTAATGCCTGTTGGTAAATAAAAAGTTAGTCATAATTTGACTAACTTTTTATTAAAAAAATATTAAAGATTAAAAATAATCTTTTAAAAAAACATAATTATGTTATAATTAAAAAAGGTGATAGTATGAAAACACAAAAAAAGATAAATAAAAAAATAGCTAAACAAAAAGATGTAACAAAAAATGTTGAGAGTAATGAAGTAAAGAGATTAGGGATTTTGGTTGCAATAGTTACTGGAATATTTGTAATATTTTATGGAATTACAGTTTTAGTAATGCGTGAAAATGAAACATACGATTATATAAAAAAAATATCTACAGCTAAACAAGTTCAATATGATGAAATAATTATAAGTCAACTATTTAATCAAAAACCTACAGAATATTATGTTTTTATTAAAGAAAATGAAGATTTAGATAATAAATTATATGATGTATATATTGAAAATTATAAGGATTCAAATAAAGATGGCCTTAATATATATACAATAAATATTGATAAATTATTCAATTCTAAAAACAAGAGTGATGAGTCAAACTTTAAAAGTGCTAATATAGATGAAATTAAGGTTAAAAAAGCAACAATTTTAAAAATAGCTAACAAACAAATCAGTGAAGTATATGAAGGTAAAGAAGAAATTATAAATTTCTTTAATGAAAAAATAGTAAAAGAATAAATATTTTAATAATTTATTCTTTTAATTTGTTGTAAAAAAGTATATAAATAGATAAAAATGTGTCAAAATATTAAAATTGTGGTATTATATTGTTATAATATAAATATAAATCTCGAAAGGGTGGTTTAAGTGGCAAATAAAGAAACTAGTAACATAAATGAAGAGGAAGTAGTAAAAAAAGAAACTAAACAAACAACTGCATCAAAGAAAAAAAATAGTACAGTTAA
>DUWA01000153.1 GCA_012840755.1 Mycoplasmatota bacterium
AATATATGAAAACTTCTTTAAATTCTTTAAAATCTTTCAAAGAATTAATTCATAACTCTTTAAATACTAATCTATCTAATGGTTTTGTTGAAGGTAATAATAACCTAATTAAAACTATTAAAAGAATTTCATTTGGTTTTAGATCTTTTAGAAGGTTTAAAGCTAGAATAATGATAATAACTGGTCTTTTAAAATCTAACAAAAAAGAAGTTAAATTTTGTTAACTTAACTTCCATTTTATCACTTATTTATCATAGTTGATTTTTATCCATCCACACTATTTGACAAAGAGCCTAAATTTCTTGAATTTTCAAAAAGTTTGTACTCTTGTTTGGAGCGTTATTTGGGAAACCTCCGGTAATAACAACAAGATCACCTTCTTTTAAATTAGCAAATTCTTTTGCTTTTTTAGTAGAATCTTCTACCACTTCATCGGTTGTATTATAAACTGGAACAATTTTTGGAAATATTCCCCAGTTTAAAGATAAAGATAGTGCTACCTTTTCTGTAGGACAACCTGCAATAATATAAGATTTTGGTCTTAAATTACTGATTCTTCTCGCTGTATAGCCGCTCATAGTTGCTGCTACAATAACTTTTATATCTAATATGTTAGCTGTATCTATAACGCTTCTTGCAATAGTTCCTGTAATATCTTTCTTTTGGCAATCCTCACAACCATTTTCATAATCTAAATATAATTCTGTGTTTTCACATATATCAGCCATATACTTTACTGCATCAACAGGAAACTTCCCTACTGTAGTTTCGCCAGACAACATTACTGCATCGGTTCCATCTAAAACAGCATTAGCTATATCAGTTACTTCTGCCCTCGTAGGTCTCGGGTTTTTGTACATTGAAGCCAACATTTCAGTAGCAACAATACAAAACTTACCTTTTTCACGGCATTTTTTAACTATCATTTTTTGTAAAACTGGTAATTGTTGCATAGGTACTTCTACACCTAAATCACCACGAGCAACCATTATTCCATCGCTATTTTCAATTATTTCATCAATATTTTTAATAGCAGTGTCACTTTCTATCTTAGATATTATTTTCATTGTAGTATTTCCATATTCGGCCATTATCTTTCTTGCTTCTAAAATGTCCTCTTTTGAAGATACAAATGATAGTGCTAAAAAGTCTCCATCATTTTCGCATGCATACTTTATGTCTTCTTTATCTTGTTCACTTATGAAAGGCATATTAAGCTTAACTCCTGGAACATTTATTCCTTTTCGACTACCTAAAAATCCTCCAGTTATAATTTTACAGGTAAGACCTTCAGCATCCTTGTCAGTTACTAATAGCTTCATTAACCCATCTTCTAATAAAATTATATTATCAACTGCTATTGCATCAATAGCATCCTTGTAATTTATTGTAATTCTTTCTTCATTACCAATTACATCTTCTTTTACAATTTTAATAGAATTACCATCAATTAGGTTTATTCCATCGTTTTCTACAACGCCTGTTCTAAAATCAGGTCCTTTAGTATCAAATAGTATTCCAACGTATGATCCTAAATCTTTATTTAATTGTCTAACAAGATCGATTGTCTCTCTTTTTTCAATCTCATCTGCATGAGAAAAATTAATTCTTGCAACGTTCATACCATTTTGTATCATACTTTTCATAGTATCGTAATTCCTACTTACAGGACCAATACTACATATAATTTTTGTTCTTTTCATAACTACCTCTTTCTACCACGTGCTAAATTATAGCATAATTTTTAAAGCAAATCAACAAACTTATTTATTAACTAATCGATATAAATTAAATGATGGTTTGTTGAATAGTCTAAAATTTACTGTTGATGTTCCAATACCTCCAGATATATATAATTCAGTTTCGTTCAATTTATAATATTCATTATAATATTTTTTGGCTCCCACAGGAAGGATTATAGGACCAATAAATGGGAATCTAACTTGCCCGTTATGTGAATGGCCTGCTAAAATCAAATCAAACTTATTTTTATCTATTTTATTAATATAATCTGGTTCATGAATAAGTAATATATTATAGATGTTTTTGTTTTCCTTTATATATTCAAATGTTTTAAATAATTTCTTAGTAATTTTTGTTGACCCCATGTTGTTAGTGCTAGAGCCAGCAAAAAGTATTGGTTTATTAGAGTCTTTATATATCAAATCAAAATCATCGTTTAAATTTATAAAATCTCCTTTTGTTATTATTGTTTCCCATTCATTAAATTTATAATCATGATTTCCTGAAATTGCATATTTTTTAATAGACGCATTGATTTTTTTTAAGTTTGAATAGATTATTTTTATCATATCATTAGTTAAAATTGTATCCTTATCGATTAAATCACCTGTTAAAACAACAATGTCTGGTTTAGTTTTATTAACCTTATCTACAAGTTCTTTTAATGTTTTTTCATTAGTTGTTCTTCCATAATGAATATCAGTAATGTGAGCTATTTTTAGACCGTGATATTCATTTGTAATATTTTTATTTATTATTTTAAACTCTTTAATTATAATATTTCTTGTTCCTATAAATCTTGCGTACAGCAAAAACGATATTATTAATAATAATATCGTAAAAATTATAATCGAAAATTTTCTCATTTTAAATTTCTTCATTTTATCAAATCCTATCCAAATAATAATATAAAAATTTGTAATGACATAAGAATTCCATTGTGTATAAAATGTAATGTTATGGGAACCATTATATTTTTAGATTTTATATAAACGTAGGCAAATATAAAACCTGGAATTGAATAAGGTATAATATATACAAGTTCATATAGGTTTTTTAAAGAACCTATAACGTGAAGTGAACCAAAAACTAATCCGGATGTTAGAATATATATTATGTTATTCGATATAGCCATTCTAAATCCTTTTCTAAATACTAGTTCTTCAAGGATTGGTGCTATAATAACTGCAGATATATATATATAAATTGGAGCAGTTTCAAGAGTTTTTCTTATAGCAGTTTCATTGTTTGGAAGACTATTTGGTAGAAACAACATTATTATTAAATTAGTTATCATAACAAGACCGAGTGATAAAAGCCAAAACTTAAAGTACTTTTTAAAATAAGTATTTTTATTTGTTAAAAAGTCCTTTAAATAACGTTTTATATCATTTAAATTAATATAAATAAACAGAAAAATTAAAAAAAATTGAATAACCAAACTAATTAATGACTTTACAAAAATAGAAGCATTTGCAATATCAAATCCTAAAAACTTAAAGATTCTTAGCCCAAATATTTGATAAACCATAAATATTAAAAATAATGATAGACCTTTTAAAGCGCATTTTAACTCTTCATTTATTATTGACATAAAATCATCTCCTTTATCATTATATCAAAAAAACAAAAAAATATAAAAAAAGTTTTAAAATAAT
>DUWA01000154.1 GCA_012840755.1 Mycoplasmatota bacterium
ATAATAATAGATAAAAAATAATTATTTTCTATAAGTTTAATATATAAACTAAAAAAATTATCAACAAATGATAATTTTTTTAATTTTAACACTTTATTTAATTCCAATAGATTTATAATAATCATATAGTTCTTTAAATCTAGTGAAATGAACAATTTCTCTTTGTCTTAACCATAGTAATGGATCTATAACATCTTTATCTGTAGTAAGATCAATTAAATTTTCATAAACAGCTCTAGCTTTTTGTTCTGCTGCCATATTTTCTGATAAATCTGCAAGTGGATCTCCTACTCCTGCAAAATATGCTGCTGTAAACGGAACTCCGTTTGCATCATTAAAATATAAATCTTTACCATGAGCAGCATAATTAGTCATAAGTCCTGCTTCTTTTAACTCTTCAACTGTCGCATCTTTAGTTAATTGATAAATCATAGTCGCTAATATTTCAATATGACTAAGTTCTTCTGTACCAATTTCTGATAAGAGTGCTTTTCCTCTATTATCAGGCATTGTATATCTTTGGTTTAAATATCTCAGTGCTGCAGCAGCCTCACCATTAGAACCCCCATATTGTTCGTAAAGAACTTTAGCCATTTTTAAATCCTTATTTTTAATATTAACTGGATACTGTAACTTTTTTTCAAATTTAAACATTAAAAATCCCTCCTATCCCATGGCCAAGTGTCCTCAGTCCATGCAAAAGGACTTTTTGTCATATGTTCATTATTTGTTTGAATAGGACCAAACTTAGACTCGTAATACTTTAATATTTGATTATATTCTCTTTGTAATTGATTATATTTATTAATCATCATCATATCATCTGGATAAACATTCAAATATAAATTAATTTCATGCATAGCAAAAGCTAATTCATCTATTGCTAATAATGTTTCTTCTTTCTCATTTTTAGGTTTTAAATCTTTTGGTTTATAATTTTTATATTGTTCATATAAATTTTTAAACATATTACCTTTTTCAAACCCTTCATTCACACTAAATAACGCCATATCCTTAGCATCATCGAACATATAGTTATCTTCACCTTTTAGCGTAGATAACATATAATCTTCATTCTCTTTATGATACATTTTATTATAAAGTGTATTAAATGTATCACAGCAAGTTTCACTCATTCCGTAAGATTCATCTTTTCTTTCGTTTGAGTATAATTCATATTCAGCTTTATTCATATTGCCCTCCCCCAGTATAGCCTATGTACATTAATCTATTTTGTATGGGAAAGTGTCATGTAATTGTTATTTTTATATTATTATGAATAATATTAATGCGTGTTTCTACAATATAATTAAAATTGTTTGCGATTTTACTGAAATAACGCTATTATTCTTAAATATTTTTTACACTAGACAAAAATTTTACACCGTATGTGTAAAATTTTATATTATTATTTATCTCAAACAGAACTTATTAAAATATTTTTAAAATTATTTAGTAACAATTTTTTATAAAACCATATATATTGAAAAATATAAAAAGTGATAAAGAATTAAATCCTAACCACTTTTTCATTTATAAATGTAATTGTTGAAAAAATTTATTTTATTTTATTTTTTGGTTCACCCAAATAATCTAAAGTATCATTTAAAATAGTAGTTGCTCTAGATGCAAGAAAATCGTAAACCTCTTCTTTAAATAATTCATCATATTTTAAGAAAGTGTATGTTTTAGATTTAGAATAATCTTTCCAGATGCCTAAAAAGTTTTTTTGTAAAGATTTAACAAACTTTTTATAATCCTCAATTCCATTTATATCCAATCTTTCAATGTAACTACTTTCAAATTTTAGCCCACCAAAATCAAAAGATTTATGTCCATTATTATTAAAAACTAATTCTTTTTCTTTTGATATATCTGTTGGTATAAAGTACTTTTTAAATAACTCAGCGTAAGAATCATTAAATCCTAATGTTCTTGCAAGAATTTCATCTTTATTAGTATATCTTGAACTTTTTCCAAATGTACTATCATTTAAAAAAGCCATGTATATTTGTTTTTTTTGTTCATCACTAAATGGATAAACATTTTTAAACATTTCATATATATAAAGTGCTGTACAACAATAATCTGTAAGAAACATATTATCTTCTAACTCTAAACCACTACTCAGATGATGATCAATACACCCAACAACTAAATCTTTATTTTCAACAGATTGTTTTAAATCATTATGATCAACTAAAAAATAAAATGCATTTGGTATTTCATTTGTTTTAATAATTTTAGGATTATAACGCATACAATCATCAATCATTTTTTTATTATATTCATCAGGTTTTTGGTTTTCAATAACTACGTATTCGCTATTAATTCCAAAAAACTTGAAAATTTCAGAAAGAATTTTTGAAGATACTATTGTATCAATATCAGGTTTTTTATGTCCTATTACATATATCTCATTGTATTGTTTTAATTTTCCTAAATTTATAAACATTTAAATCACCAAAATAATTATACTATA
>DUWA01000155.1 GCA_012840755.1 Mycoplasmatota bacterium
AATTAAAGTTATTGTACTTACCTAGGATTTCAAGCCTGGATTGTTTTAGGCTTGGATCATAGTAATCATTCAAGTTGTCAATTCCTATTATTTGATAGGAATCATCAAGTAATTTCTTTGAAAGGTGAAAGCCAATAAATCCGGCAGCACCTGTTATTAGTATTTTCATTATATTTTATACCCCTTTCAATTTAGCCTTTTTAAATACCAGATCATAAAAATACTTAAATTCTAATGAATTTCTAAAAATTAAAACAAACAATGTGTTCGGTACTATTAAGCAAATAAATGACTTAATTAACAACCCTACAAAACCAGTATAAAAAACAAAGGCACTTATTCCGTAGGTTATTCCGCCTACTACAACTAAAACTACTAAATATTTAAAATAAGTAATAAAATAATCCGACACACTACTTTTAAAACCATTTTTATATAGTATTAAAGGTTCTATCCAAAAGCATACCGTTATAGTACTAATTGTAGTTCCTAATAATATGCCTCTAATCCCTAGTGATCTCATCAATAATAAAGATACTAATAGATTTACTAAGGATTCAAATAAAGGCTTGTACCTATCATGCCAAAACAATCCCAAGGCATCTCGAAAAGTCAATATGCTTTTTCTCATACCTGTTATATAAAAGTTTAGCACTATTAAAAACACAATTTCTATAGGAAATAAATAGTTTGAACCAGCCCAAATCTCGATAAATGGATTAAATAGAACTATTAAACAAATGCTAGAAAATGCATATATATAGTAACCTGCAAAATTTATGCACCTAAAAATAAATAACCTTTTTTTTATAGACTCAGTCGCTCCAAGATTCCCAATACTAGCTGTTATAGATTGGAACAATAAACCATACATTGCATTTAAAGCATTTTTTATAAATAAATAATTTGAATAAAGGCCAACTTCTACTAAACCAACAAACTTTGATATTAATAGGTTGTCTGTTCCCATAATTATCGTAGTGCCAAATTTATGGTACATCATGGCTTTTATATTTTGTAATATCAATTTTTTCTCTGAAGAACTTAAACTTGCCTTACTCTTATCCTTCAAAAATGGATACATTTTATCTGCTTTGATAGAAATACATATATTTTCTATGATTGTACTAAGAATTAGAAGTACTAAATATAAAATGTAATTTTTAGTATAAATTAAAACTAATATTTGTAATATATTTAAAATTAGATAAAAGATGTATTTATAAAATGTTGCTATATATCTTTTTTGGTCAGCTATTATAAGAGAACGTTTATATGAAAAAAAATAAGATATTGCCGAATTTGCGACAAACATAAGGTAAATTAATCTTATTCTTTCTATGTCAGGTAATTCTTTAATAAAAAATTCTAAAAATGGAGTTAACCCCATCCCGATAAATGCAATAGCGCATCCAATAGTTATATATGAACGTTTATATAGGTTCATTAAGGCTTTAACTTTATATCTATCATCTTCTGCTAAAGGCTTATACATGCTATAAACTATAGCTGGACCTACACCTAGCTCAGCCAAGGATAGTATTGATAGTATGTTCGTAAACAGTCCATTTAACCCTAAATACTCTTGACCTAGGATTCTTATAAAAAATATTCTAGCAATAAACCCAATAACAATGCCTATTATTTGTCCACCTATGGCAAACTTTATGTTTTTTGTTGCCATTTTTGTCCTTGACATCTTAGATCACCTCGAATACTAATATGGTTTAGTTAAATTTAGTCTTCTTTCACGATACGATTTTTCATTATTTGATTTGTTTAAGCATATTATTGAGTTTAATTTAAATATTAAAAATAAAGGCAAGAAGCGTTGTAAAAATGTTGTAAATATTATTTGAGTATTGAATCCTATAGCCATCGCTAAATAAAGACCAGAATACAAGTATACATACTTATACTCAATTCGAGAAATTATTTTTAACTTATAATCAAACTTAAAAACAAACCAATAACATATCATCGTAAAAATTTGTGGAAATACGGGGAAATAGATGTAACCTATTCCTATCATAGGAATTATTTGTGTATTATGACCTTCGGGTCTTCCGGTATATCTGTTATAATATGCATTTATTCGATTTGATTGATCAATATATTTTGACACTCCAGGTACACTACCTGCAAAATCATTAAAAAAAGTTTCCACCCCAATAACATTTGAATAGTTTTTTTTCATTTCTATGCTATTAGCAACCAAAGCTGGCCCCGAAAAATAATTCTGAACCATATTCATCATTTCTATAGATATATCTTTTATGGGTGTTTCAGAACTATTAATAGCCCAAGAAAATTTATACATTGATGCACTAAAAAAACTAACGCTTATTACAAGTACCAAAACTAGTATTATCGATTTAGGTATTCGATTAAAGGTTTCCTTGATTAGATATAGGCCTATTATACCTGCAAAAACAATTTCCCAACGTGTCGTACCTGTCTGCAAACCAACATAGACAATAACTCCTATAAAGGAGAAAATAATAAACTTTCGCTTACGGGTTAATTGGTATTTCTTTGCCATAGACGAAATAAACACAATCAGGTAAATAGGCTTAACCATTCTAGATAAAATAAAAAATATCCCCGCATTTTCAAGTTCAATTTGAGCACGTTGAAAGTTTTCACCTACCAAAAATAAATCCGATGGAATAATAAGTCTCGGTTCTATTAGTAATAACACCGGAGTAACTACAAGCATAAACACTACAACTATAAATTTATGATCTAAGCTTTTAATCCTACTAACAATTGAAAAGTCATACTTTTTAGAGTATTTTATTTTGCTTATAAAAAAAATAAAATATATACAGACTAATTCTAAAATCATTAATATTACAGCTAAATTAATACTGTCTACAGACACCATATTTACATAATTTCCATAGCTAGTATAAAAATCACCTGTAATAGATATAACGAACGGCGTAATAACGTAGCGTACAAATATACCTATCAATGCCACATTGTATATCAAACCACCAGAATACCAATTTTTTATCTTTAACTTATTAGAGAATAGACTGTCAAGCAAAATGTAGGATAATGGCAGTATCGAAATGCTCGCATATTCTTTTTCATATGATAACACTAATGTTAAAATAAAAATAATTAGACTACTTGAGAGCTTTACTACTCCATATAGTGGTTTAATATTATACTTTCGTTTATTTTCTATCATCTAATTCACCACTTTAATAATTTTATCTACAGATTTATTTAATTTTTTCAATAATATTGAACCTCTATAATATCCAAATATCGCCCAAATCACTCTAGAAATAGAATATTTAAAACCTCTTGTCTCATTCAGAATTATTTTATGTTTTTCTATAAATTTAATTAACTCTGTTTTATCTCTTGGGTTTTTTAATCGCCATAAATCATAAACTGTATTAGCAAATTTATTGGCAAAAAATACCCCCATTTTACTACTCATGTCATCACCATTATTGGTAAAATTTTCATAATATTTTCTGTAGATATTCAATCTATCTTTGATCGCTTCTGCTGACATAACATTTGTAACAGATCCATCTCTGTCTATCCTATAATTAATTGTTGGACTATTATAAAAAGCAAACGTATTTGCTCTTTCTATATAACTCATAAAAAAATCACAGTCTTCAGAACATATAACGCCTGCAAGAAACTTCAAATCATTTCTCTGAATTACAGAATTTTTATATATATTTTTCCAAGGAGCCCAATAAGCTCCATTACTTAAGTAAAGATTTTTATAATACTCATGTCTATTTATATTCTCAGTAGAAGTATTGAAAGGAAGGCTACATAACTCAATATTACCATCTGAATAGTTATTATAATGAGCACATGTTATCAGATCAGGGTAGTGTAGTTTCTTAATAAACCCTAAAACACATACAATTGCAGAATCAACCATATAATCATCACTATCTAAAAAC
>DUWA01000156.1 GCA_012840755.1 Mycoplasmatota bacterium
AATAAATTTTCTGTTTTTTTCTCACTCAATTTTAGAGATTTAGTTCTTTTTTCAAATTCTTCATATAACCCTTGTGGGTGTAAAAAAGCATAAGGTGTTTTATTTGTTTTAAAGTTATTACATTCTTTACAAGCAAGTGTTTTGTTATTGTATGAATTATCAAAAGATTTAGATTTTGGTAAAATATGTTCGACTTCAATTACACCATATATTACCTCATTTAGATTAATTGGTTTGTTACAATATGCACAGTGACCATTAATTTCATTATATAGCATAACTTTTTCAATGTTCGCTTCGTTGATACTTCCTCTACCAAATGTATTTTCAATCACCTTTTCAGCTTCAATTCTTATTTTTTCTTGTATCCTTTGTTCTTTTTCTATTGAAGCTTTCATGTTTTTACTATTTAGTTCTTTTGCAGATTCAATTGCTATAATAGTTGGTAATGTTTTTTCTTTTAAAATTATTGCATTAATAATTTTTATAGCTTGTCTTAATGTTTTTTTCACTTGAGGTGAAGCAATTATATCATCAATATACTTTTTTTCAATTAAAGGTAAATTTCCTTTTTTTTCTGTATAGTTGTTCTTAAAAAACTCTCTTGCTTCTTTATCATAATCTAATTTTTTTCTAACTTGCATAAAGTTCAAACAATATTTTAACATATCTCCAATAGCTCTTTTTAAAATTGTTTCTGATAATGCATGATAAGATAAATCTGATTTTTTATTTTTGATAATTTCTCCTAAAACATTAAACTCTTCCTCATTGAAAGCATAACTAAAGTTAGGATCAGCATTAATCATATTTTTAACTTCTATTATCCCTGGAGCAACAGTTAAATAAGCTATAACTTTATTATATTGAAGTATATCATCAATCCATGCTGTGTTTAAATTTCTACTTTCAAACATATTTTTTATATATTTATAATAATTGAACATTGACATATCATTTTTACCTTGCTTGGTTCTTTTTATTCCAATTACATTATCAATATTTGTTCCTAATATGTCTTTGAACATAGTTTCAATATTAATCTTTTTGTTGGTTAATATATACTCCTTTATTGCATATAGACCATCGGTGTTTAATTTATGAGATTTTAAATCTGAATATACATATTCTTTGTTTTTAATACTTTCTATATTATTAAACGAAATATTAATAAAGTCATTTAAAAAATTAAAATATTCTGCATAATAATTTAGTTTAGGTGCACATTTGTCATTTATACTAATTTTGCATTTACCAATAAGTTCCTCAAAAATATATTTTTCATAACTAGGATTAACACTTTTTTTATCCAAATATTCTTTTATATCTTCTTCAGTCTTAAATCTACCGTATGGTGAAATTTGGTTGATTTTATAGCTTCCTGGTCCCTCCCAAAATTTTCTTTTTCTTTCAAATATATTAATAATCTTTTTTGAAAATTCTTTATTTAATTCAGGGTAATATTTTGATTGAACTTCCAACATCTTATTTATTTCTCTAATGTTATCAGTGTTTTTAACCACTTTTTGTAAATTTCTATATTTTCCTGTATTTATATATAGATTGTAATAATACTCACATGGTAGCAAGCCATTTAGATCAACAATTTCAGCTTCTTCATCTGAAAATGGTATGTATCCGCGATTTGAAACCATAAAACAAAGTATATTAGTTATATCTTGTTTTTCTATCTTTTCTTTTATGCTCATATATCTTTTTTCTATCAATTTGCTATCTGATTGAACCTTATTTGGAAAACCTATTTTTGCTAGTTCATTTAATACATCATTCACTCTGTTTTCTTTTCTTTTTATTCTTCTTCTAGTGCTTCTTTGTATTCTTCTATCTAATGCACTATCACTAGAATTGAATCTTCTCACGCCATAATATTCAATTTCGTTGGTATTATTATTAAATACCGCCCATCCCACATTATTAATACCTAAATCAATACCAATTGTATATTTTTTTTTCATTTTAAACACCTCTTTATCTATAATAAAAAAAGCAGTATAAAACAAAGATTTAATACTGCTTCTATATAATTATAACATAGAAAACACATTTTGTTAATTTTTGTCAAATTTTAAAAAGAACTATTTAAATTAATCTATTTTATATCTTTTTTATATAATTTTTCTAAAATTAAAACTGAATAAATTACTTATTCAGCTTTTTCGTTATCTTTATAATTTTTGCAAACTTCATCTAATTCTTTTATTAATTCATCT
>DUWA01000157.1 GCA_012840755.1 Mycoplasmatota bacterium
CTCTGACAATTACACCTATTGTTGATCCTTTTAAAATAATTTTAGGTTTTCCTTGAATTACACAAACAGCTTTATATGATTCATATAAATATAATCCAAATACAGTTAAACAATAAAATATAATATAAGGAAAACACTCTATAATAGGTAAACTTCCATGTTGTATTATCAACATAATTAACCCTAAAATAAAGTTAATAATTAATACTGTTTTAAAGCACATTTTCATACAATCTTTTAATAAACTAAATTGTTTTGACTTATCTTTTTCTTCTGGAATCTTAATCATTAATGCTGCGCTATAAGCATTAGTAATAATTTCTAAATTTAAGCATATTCCATAACATATAGAATGAATGGCATATTTACTTTCCCCCATATAACTAGCTAAAACACCATATATTAAAATGAATATTCTTGATAACAATCTTTCAAAAGATAAAGTTATACCATATTTTTTTACATTATTTATTTCATCTTTCGAAATTCTTTCATATTTCAAATTAAACTTTATTTTCAAATAAATAATATTTATTATATGTGCTATTATAGTTGCTAGATATAACATTATTAAACTTTTTGTAAAATAAAAAGCAATTAAATCCAAAACAATTAATAAACTATAAAACAATATTAAACTATTTCTATATAATTTTAAATTGTTTTTAAGTCTTACTATTTCAAAGAAACCACCACTAATTAATGAAACTGGTAAATATATAATATATAACGTTAATAAATTCGATAATAAATTTTTTTGTTCTAAAGTAATATCAAAAAAATTTATAAATATATCTTTTGTAAAAAATATAAATATTCCTACAACCAAACTTACTATTCCTGTTATTGCCAAATAAGAAAACTCATTTTTTCTAATAACTCTATATGTATAAGTGCCTATTTCTCCTAGCGTTCTACCTAATAAATTTATTGAAAATAAACTACTACAAACAATAATAGAATCAATACTTATTTTGTTATTGAAAAAAGAATCAATGCTTTCAGCTAAACTCATAAATATAAAACTTATCAATATTGATATAAAGTCACTCATTTTACCACTATTATTAATTATACACGAAAAAAAGCTATCTTACCATTTCTTCAAAATTAATTGATTTACTTTTCTTAGAATTTACAAAAGAAATACTATCTAATCTTTCAGTTGAATTATTAAGTAAACAACAATTTAATTGATTATAATTTAAGAAATAACCAACCATTGATATTTACGATTCATATATTATTTCTTCAAAATAAAAATCCTTTTTCATACTAACACATGTATACAATTCGTTATCATAAGTAATATAAAAACATCTATTCTTTAATATACTCACAGGAAAATTCCTTTCATATGGTTTTATTATTCACCTCATATTTTTTCAAATACCTATAATTGACCTGCATTTTTAAAAAAAATAAAGTTGTAAATTAAAAACTCTTAAGTATTTAAGAGTTTTTAAAATTAATAATAAGGATAGTATGGTTGATAATATGAATAACCAAATCCCGGAGCAAGAGCTGAACCAACTAAAGCACCAGTTAAAAAAGGAATTCCAAACCCAAATCCAAATCCCGGTCTAAATCCTCTGCCGAAACCATATCTAGGTCTAAAACCACCACCAAATCCATAACCGTATCTTGGTCTAAAACCACCACCATACATATATCTACCGTTCATATATACAAAATCCTCCTTTATATAATATAATTTATGATAAATTTGATAAAAAATATGGGCAAATGATGAATATAGTTAAATATCTACTATATATAAAGTTATTGATTTAAA
>DUWA01000158.1 GCA_012840755.1 Mycoplasmatota bacterium
AAGCAATAATTGAATAAGAGATTTTTTCTCTTTTTTTTATGAAATAATTTGTGATATAATTTATTTAATAAATGGAGGTAAAATAATATGGTTGAAGTTTTTGAAAAAAATATGTTGAGACATGAAAAAATATTATCGGCATATGCTAGTAAAGATAAGGACGCTATAAGATTAAATGAATATAAGAAAGATATAAGAGGAAATTATTTTAGAGATATAGATAGGATTATACATTCTCTTTCGTATACAAGATATATTGATAAAACTCAAGTATTTAGTAATATAGAAAATGATCATATAAGTAAAAGAATTATACATGTACAATTAGTATCGAAAATAGCAAGAACTATAGGAAGAGCATTATGTTTAAATGAAGACTTAATCGAGGCAATAGCACTTGGTCATGATGTGGGCCATGTTCCTTTTGGACATGTAGGAGAAAGAATATTAAATAATTTAAGTATAAAATATAATCAAGGTTATTTTAAACATAATGTTCAAAGTGTAAGAAATCTTATGAATATAGAAAACGCAGGCAAAGGAATTAATCTTACTATACAAGTATTAGATGGAATACTATGTCATAATGGTGAAATTATGCAAGATATGTATTATCCACAAACAAAAAACAAAACTGAATTTTTAAAGTTATATAATAAATGTTATACTACAGCTGATAATGAATTAAACTTAATTCCAATGACTTTAGAAGGATGTGTTGTTAGAATTAGCGACATTATAGGTTATATTGGTAGAGACATAGAGGATGCTGTAAGACTAGGTATAATAGAAAAAAATGCAATACCGAAAAAAATAAAAGAAAATTTAGGCGATGATAATAGTAGTATTGTAAACACAATCATTATGGATATAATAGAAAATAGTTATGAAAAGCCATATATAAAGATATCTAAACCTGTTTATGAATGTATAAGTCAACTTAAAAATTTTAATTATGCTGAAATATACAATAAAGCAAATACTAGTGAGAAAATAAAAGAATATGAGACTATGTTTGAAAAAGTTTTTCTATATTATCTGGAAGTATTAGAAAATGAAAGATATGAAGAACCAATATATATAGTATTTTTAAATGATATGACGGATGAATATAAGACTAATAATACAAACGAAAGAATAGTTATAGATTATATTGCAGGTATGACAGACGATTATTTTATTAATGAATATAACTATATTTGTCAGAAAGTACATAATTAAAAAAGAACTTTTCAAAAAAATATCAATAAACAATTATTGTTTATTTAAAAGGAGGCAAAATAATGAATTTTCCATATTCTGTTTGTAAGTTAAGTGATGAAGAACAAAATTCTTTTCGTAAGCAATTTTATGATGGCGATGTTTATCACTTTGAGGGTGTTTGGTATCGTAATCAAAGTGAGGTAAATAAAACATCATCTGGTTGGAAAAATATAAATGATAATAGACAAAGAGTAATCCACTTTTGTGATGATTACAAGGCGACTAACAATAAGTTACTAATCACACAATCATACATTTATGTAAGTACAAGGTTACCTCTTGACGAATATGATAAATATAAAAATAAAGTTATGGAAGCAATCAATATAAGTGGTTATCAAAAAAATAATAATAATTATACGAAAGATGATGTTAATATAACTATTGTTGAGTATGATATCCACCCTAGGCAAAGGGAAAAAATTAATAACTATAAAACAATTGATGTCACATTTTCAACCAATGATTCTATAAATGATGTTTTTTTCAAGAAAACTTGGAATTTACACGTTAAAGGTATAAGAGAAAAAGAAAAAAGAGGGAATCCAACTTATGTTTATAGTGTTGATGAGGTTAAAAAATATTTTCCAGCTCAGGTAGAAATGGGGTGTGGACCATCTATTAAGCGGGTATACCGCCACTTTACTATTTGCATGAAGTATATAAAGTACAAAGACATAACGACGGAACATTTTACTTCGGGGAAGATGATGATTTTTTAGTTGAATTAATCAGTAATCCTATGAAAAAATATGCTGAATCTTCTTTCATGATTCAATCATGTGTAAAGGCAAAAAAAACAGTGTTTTATGATTTTTTACAAGAAATGTATGAAAAAGGATATTTTATAGGAAAATTATTAAATAACAATTTTGATCGTATTCCAACACGATATGGTATTGAAGAACAACAATTAAGGGTTTATGAATATGAAAACTATCTTCCAAAAATAGAATTTGATCCAAAAGCTAAAGCATTATTTTGTATAGGAACACACGCAGATAGAAGAAAAATTCAAAAACAAGCTCGCGAAAATAACTTGCAAATAATTTATGTTGATTTAGAAGGGTTTGAAACAGAAGATGGTTTTGAACCATATCCTATTGAAGGAGCAAGAGAAGGGGATATTGTCTTTAAAATGTCTGCATCTGATTTTGCTTTATTAATGAAAAAAGACTTTTTAAATAATAATAAAGAATTAGTAAAGTAAGATAATAATAATTATTATTTTAAGTTTACAATATGATTGATTGTTTTAAATAAAAATATTGCCAAAAAGAAAAAATGATGATAAGATGTAATTGTATTAATAAAGTAGGTGATTATATGGATGAGACAAAGGTATATTCTGCAAATGACATTCATTCAGCTCTGATATCTCGTACCTTAAAAGAAATAATAAGTGCACTTGAAGAAAGAGGATACAATCCTATCAATCAAATAGTTGGTTATTTGATGAGTGGAGATCCTGGCTATATTTCTAGTTATAAAGATGCAAGAAATAAAATTTCAGAGTTTAATAGAACCGAAATATTAGAGTTTTTAGTCAAAGAATTCATGGGTAAATAGTATGAGATATTTAGGATTGGATTTAGGAACACGGACTTTAGGAATATCACTTAGTGATATTACAAAAACGATAGCAAACACATATAAAACTATTAGATTCAACGAAGGTGATTATCTTTTTCTTATTTCACAATTAAAAAAAATTATAGAAGATGAGGAAATTGATAAAATAGTCTTAGGATTTCCTAAGAATATGAATAACACTATTGGGCAAAGAGCAGAAGAAACTATTTTATTTAAAAGAATGCTTGAAGATGCATGTAAGATTGAAGTAATTCTTCAAGACGAAAGATTGACCACAGTTGAGGCTAACAATTATATGATAAATGCAGACATGTCTAGAAAGAAAAGAAAAGAAAAAATAGATACTTTAGCCGCTAATATAATATTGCAAACGTATCTAGATAAAATGAAAGGAAGATAATGATGAGTGAAGAAAGAATGACTTTTAAAGTGATTGATAATGAAGGAAAAGAAGTAGAATGTGAGGTATTATTTACATTCGAATCAGAAGAAACAAACAAGAATTATATGGTTTATACAGATAATACAATTGACGAAGAGGGAAATACAAGAGTATACGCTTCTATATATAACCCTGAAGAAGAGGAACCAAAATTAATTCCAATCGAAACTGATAAAGAATGGAAAATAATTGAAACTATTTTAGATGAATTACAATCAGAAGTAAAAGAAAGTATGGAACAAGACGAGCAATAATGCTCGTTTTTGGTAGTAACATGAAAACAAGTGATTTTAAGTTTTTTTCAACATTATTTATAGTTGTTGCTTTAATATTATCAGTTTCAGTATATAATTACTATACCTCAGGAGTTAGTAAGGACTCTACTAAAAAAGAAATTATTATAAAAAGTGGAGAAACATATTATTCGATAATTCCTATGTTAAAAAAAAATAATTTAATTAAGTCAGAAGCCTTTTTTAAGCTATACGTAAAAATAAATAAACATAATGATTTGAAATCAGGAACTTATTTTTTAAGTGAGGACATGTCTTTTAAAAAGATATTGGAAGTGTTTGAAAAAGGTCCAATTAGTGAAGGATTTATAAATATTACTTTTAAAGAAGGAATAAATATAAGAAAAATTGCTAATATAATAGAAGAAAAAACAAATAATACGGCTGACGAAGTATTTGAATTATTAAAAAACAAAAAATATATAGATGGTTTAATAGAAAAGTATTGGTTTCTAACAAGTGAAATAAGTAATAAAGATATTTACTATCCACTTGAAGGCTATCTTTTTCCGGACACATATCAGTTTTTAAACAAAGATGTAACTATAGAAAAAATATTTGAAAAAATGCTGGATAATACAGATGAAAAATTATCAATTTATAAAGATGATATTTTAAAAGGGAAAACTACTGTTCATGAAATTTTAACTTTAGCATCTATTATAGAACTAGAAGCTAATACGTATTATGATAGAACTGGAGTATCAAGTGTGTTTTACAATAGAATGAATAATAATATTTATTTAGGAAGTGATGTTACTACTTATTATGCTTTTAAAATAGATGATTGGTCAAAAGGATTAACATCAAAAGAACTATCTACTTGTAATAGTTACAACACAAGAGCTAATTGCTTTTTAGGTTTGCCAGTAGGTCCAATATCTAATCCTAGTATAGAGTCAATTAAAGCAGCCCTATATCCGGATATTACTGAATATTACTATTTTGTTGCAGATTGTAGTGGGAAAACACATTTTGCCAAAACAATAACAGAACACGAAATTATAGTTGCTTCTTTAAAAAAACAAAACAAATGGTGTGATAATTAATGATCAATGAAATAGAAAAATATGCAAAAGATAATAATATTCCAATCATGTTAAAAGATGGAATAGAGTTTTTAGAGGAATATATAAAGAAAAACAATATTAAAAAAATATTAGAAATCGGTAGTGCGATTGGTTATTCAGCAATTAAAATGGCATTAGTATCTGATGATATTAGAGTAACAACAATCGAAAAGGATAAAATACGATATGAGCAGGCTGTATATAACATTAGCAAACTAAATCTTAATACAAGAATCAAAATTATAAACGAAGATGCTCTTAATATAAACTTAACTGATGAATATGATTTAATTTTTATTGATGCTGCAAAAAGTCAATATATAAATTTTTTCAAAATGTTTTCTAAAAATCTTAAAGATAATGGTGTTATTATTAGTGATAATTTAAATTTTCATGGATATGTAAATAATGTAGAACAAATAAAAAATAGAAATTTAAGACAATTAGTTAGAAAAATTAATGAATATATTAATTTTTTAAAAAATAATGAAGAATTTTCAACTATCTTTTTAAATATTGGTGATGGAATAGGTATAAGCAAACAAAAAAAATAAAGAGTTTCTTTATTTTTTTTTATAAAAATAGAAAAAATAAAAACAATATGATATAATTAATAAAATAGGAGGTAGTTATGTATGAAAAAAAAAGTGTTTTTGATTTTATTTTCAATTATAACGTTCATGCTTCCAAGTATAGTTGAAGCCTGCAGTTATTCTGATGCTGCTAGGCTAAAGAAAATTGTATCAAATATATCCTTTTCTTATGACTATATTGAGGAAGAAAGAAATATAAAATTTTCGGTCTTTGTAAACAATATGCATAATGATATATACTTCAAGGATGCAATAACTGGTCTAACATATTATAAAAGTGAAACTGAGGAAATAACAATAAATAATTATAACCAAGGAAGTAGCATTAGATATATATTTTATGGAAACAATGAAGCTTGCAAAGATGTTGAACTATCAATTCACTATGTAAGTTTACCATATTATAATTCATTTTATAAAGATGAATTATGTAAAGGAATTGAGGAATTTAAATTATGCCAGAAATGGACATCAACCGGAATTAAAAACTACAGTGAATTTAAAAAAGAGGTATATAATTACAGACAAAGTTTAAAAGATAATAATATAACAGAAGAAGAGGTTAAAATAGTAAATCAAAGCATCTTACAAATAGTTTTAGGCTACATTTTTAAATATTATTATGTAGTTTTGATAATAATAATTATAGTGTGTTTAGTAGCTATATATCGTCTAAATAAAAAAGATAGTTTTAATTTTTAACATTTAAAGTGTATAGTTTATATTTTGATAATTAAAAAAGTTGATATCAATAAAACATTGTGATACAATTATGACGATAGGTACAGGTTGATGTGAAAGAAGGTGTGACCAATGAAGGAATCATTATGGGCGATTATGATAGTAATATTAGGTCTTTTCTGTATTGGATTAATTTATTTTTTTCAATCCGTAACAAATACTGATGAACATAACTATATTCTTTTAAAGGAAACCACAGAAGCAGCAATGTTAGATGCGGTCGATCTTGCAACATATAGAAAAACAGGTCAAATTAGGATTGATACCGAAAAATTTGTCGAAAATTTTTCTAGAAGATTCGCACAAAATGCCAATTTAGCACGAACCTATAGAATAGAGATATATGATGTTGTAGAAACCCCTCCAAAAGTTAGTCTTCAAGTATTAACTTCTGAGTCAACAACCAGTACGGGAGAATTACTACAATTCAATATTGCAAATAGATTAGATGCGATATTAGAAACGCCATATTAGAAAGGGAGAAATTTATGAATAATTTAGTAATTTCAATTAAAAGATTTTTTAAAAACAAAAATACAGTAACAATTATTGGAGTAATAGCTATATTGTTAATTTTATATTTTGGATATAATACAACAATCAAAAATGCTACTAATCCGGTAAAAATACCTGTTGCTACCACAACCATTCAGCCAAGAACAGAAATAAAGCCTGATATGGTTACAACTATTGATGTTCCTGCCATTGCAGTTAAAGGTAGTGCAGTTAGAACTATCTCAGCTGTTTTAGGGAAATGGACAAATGTAAATTCTGTGATACCAGAAGGAAGTATGTTTTTCTCTCAAATGTTAGTAACTAAGGAAGAACTTCCTGATGCAGCATTTACAGAAGTAAAAAAAGGTGAAGTTGTGTATAACTTCCATGTAAATATGGAATCAACATATGGAAATTCTATATTTCCTAGCAACAAAATTGATATATATATGAAAGCTGAAAATGAGTCTGGTCAGATAATGGTTGGAAAATTAATAGAAAACGTTGAAGTACTAGCTGTTAAAGATAGTCAAGGTAGACACGTTTTTGAAAACACAAGCGAAACAAGAACTCCATCATTTTTAATTTTTGGTGTAGTTGAGGAAATACATATTCTTTTAAGAAAAGCTAGTTATATGAGATCGTATGGTGTAGAACTGTTTCCAGTTCCTCATGGTGGTGTTGTTCCAGCACAAGGTGCGACTCAAGTAAGCACTCAATACTTAAAAGATTTTATAAATGCTCATACTGTAGTTATAACATCAGATGATGACATAGATAATGTTCCTGACATTGATCAAGACCAACAACAAATAGAAACTCCAATTGAAGGTGAAGAATAATGCAAGAAAGTATGTTTTCCCAAATTGATTTTGGAGAGTTAAAAAACTATCTTATAGATGATGATATTACGGATATTTCGTATAGTAATGGTGGTCAATTGTGGTTGAAAACTCTTTCAAAAGGTGTATACAGAGTTCCTGAACATGAAATTAATAATGCCGTTATAGAAAAATTGGCATTTCAGTGTGCAAACACAATGGGAAAAACATTTAATATGGCTCATCCTTTCCTCGATGCTGAGACTGCTGAACTTCGTTTTAACTTTGTTCATGAATCGATTGCTCGTAATGGGATAGCATTAGTTATACGTAAAACTCCAGCTAAAATTCGTTTAGAAAAAGAAAAAATCATTGCAGAGAAATATATAACAGTAGATATACATGATTTTCTAGTAAAATGTGTTGAAGGACACTGTAATATTATTGTTTGTGGTGAAACTGGTAGTGGTAAAACTGAATTTGTTAAATACTTAGCTTCTAAAACAAAAGAAAACGAAAAAATCATTACTATTGAAGACACACTGGAACTTCATCTGGATAGAATTTTTCCTCATAGAGATATTGTAGCAATGAAAACAAATAATATTGCTTCTTATTCAGATGTATTAGTTACATGTATGCGTCAAAACCCAAAATGGATTTTATTATCGGAAGTACGTAGCGCTGAAGCGGTACAAGCAGTTCGAAACTCAATTTCTTCAGGACACTATATTTTATCAACAATACATGCCGATAAAGCTTCTTCTATTCCAAACCGTATGTATAGTTTACTTGAAACAAATCAAGACATAGACCAGTTTTTAAAATCTATTTATAGATATATACAAATAGGAGTTTATGTAAGAGGATATCAAGATAAACAAACGAAAAGGTTTGTACGTGAAATAGGTGAAGTAACAGAGTTTTATGTGACTAAAGATAACGAAGCTGTATATAATACAATTTATAAAAAAGGTATTGATGGTGACATTATTAGATCTAAACCAAGTAGCTATTTAATTGATTATCTTGAATCACAAGGTGTTCAAATTGATGATAATATGATAGATGTTGATCAAAATAAAAAAAGAGAAGATATACCTGAATTATTATTTGAATAAAGGAGGAAATTTATGAATGGAATAATGTTTTTACTCATTGGTTTTATAATTATATTCGTTGTTGTATATAGAAAAAACAATGGGGAAAATGTATATAAATATATAGTTAAACAAACAAGTATTATTTATGAAAAATATGCTCCTTATTCATTTAAAGTGGTTAGAGATAAAGTAAAAGAATTAGGGCAAGAATATACTCCTAGGCAACATACATTTCAAGTGATTATCTTTGCAGCGAGCGGAGCTGTTATTTCATACTTATATTTTTATAACTTAATAATATCTGTATTTTATGTATTTGCTGCGGTTGCTGTTATACCATATCTAACTTATTTAAGATGTAAAAGAATATATAGTGAGTTTATTTTTGAACAAATTCAAGTTTATACAACAAATGCTATTATGGAATTCGCTACAACACAATCGTTTGTAAAATCATTAGAAGGTGTATATGAATCAGGAGTTTTGGAAGATCCTGTAAAATCAGATGTCAAAACAATGATAGATATGGCATATGAAAACGGAACGATAAATGAATCTCTCCAATACATGAACACGAAATATGATTATTATATTATAAAGAATATGCATCAATTATTTTTACAAATAACTAATGAAGGCTCAAAAGATGCTAGTGAATCTTTAGAAAATATGTCGCAAGACATAGATATGCTTGTTGAAAATGTATATCGTGATAGAATGGATAGAACTAATTTCCATAAAAAGTTTTTACAGTTTGGAATTATACTATACTTAATGGTGATGCTTGTACAAGTATTACTAGGTATAGACTCTTATATTAAAATGCTTGAAAATATACTTGTTCAATTACTATTACATGCTATAATCTTAGTGAATTCCTATTTTCTTCTAAGTGGAGAAAAATATTATAATGAGAATGTAGGTGCTGAATAATGTTATTTATAGCAATAGGTGTAATTTTAATATTTGTGTTTCAAACTAATAAAATTATTGATGCGAAAAAATTTATCTATGATGTAGAACCATATTTTAGATTTATGATGGAAAGTGATTATAAATTTCTTCTAACTGTAAAATATAAGGGAGATATAGATGTAGAAAAACTATATCAACAACGTGTAAGAAACGGTATTGTTGGTATACTATGTATGATATTAATATTTTTAAGTAATCTTACTTTTGTTAACATACTAATTTCTTTTATAGTAGGATTTGCATTATTTAAGATGCCTTATATGCAATTAAAAAACTACTATAAAGCAAACTTGCATTATATAAATTTAATGCTTCCGTATTATTTGAAAAGTTTAGAAATATTAATACAACATTATACTGTTCCAATTGCTCTATCTAAGTCAATTGAAACAGCGCCCGATGTATTTAAACCAGGCTTAGTTAGATTAATTTCTAAAATTGAATCAGGTGATCAAACAGTAGATCCGTATATGGATTTTGCCAAAGAATATCCAGTTAGGGATTCTATGCGAATGATGAGGCTTTTATACCGTTTGGGATTAGGTTCACAAGAAAGCAAACAAGAACAATTAATGATGTTCTCTAGAACTATATCATCACTACAAAATAAAGCACGTGAGCAAAAATATAAAGAACGTTTAGAAAAAATGGAAAATAAAACAATGATGATGCTGATGTGTACAGGTGGTGGAATATTATTCCTATTAATGGTATCAATGATGATGATGATGAATATATAAATGTAAATACTTTGAAAATAAAATATAATTTATTGAAATATATATAGGCTCATGCTATAATTTAGATATATAAACGAAAAGAAAGGATGGTGATAAAATGAAAGAAGCTGCAGGAGAAGCAAACATGACAGTAATTACAATTCTACTTATTGCCATAGTAGCGGCTGTTGCTACGCCTCTTATTACAAATTTGATGAGCTCATCAGCAAAAAAAACATGTTGTACAAACGCTGGTGGAAGATGGGCAGGAAATAATTGCACAGATGGTGGAAATACTTATTATGATGCAAGTACATATACTGATTGCATAAGTAATCTATAAATAAAAGGAGTGTTTTATGAGAGAAAGTATAGGAGGAGCATTTACATTGAATTTTATTGCTATATTCATTATTTTAGTATTTGCCCTTCTTGCCGGAACTCTAAGTTATACTAAAGCATTTAGGGTGAATTCTAAAATTGCAAATGCTATTGAAAAATATGAAGGATACAATCTACTTGCTAAAGAAGAGATTGATAGCGTATTGACAAATTATGGTTATCTAAGTGGTAAAGGCAAAAGTTGTTCTACAAAGAAAAGCGGTGGGACATTAGTTACTTTACCTGATCAAAATTATGAATACTGTATTTATTATAACGATGAGGGTGGAAGATACTATAGTTATGGAGTGGTTACATATATGATTATAGAGTTACCAGTAATCAGTGGGGCTATTAAAATTCCGATATTCTCTAAAACAAATAGAATATATAGATTTTAAAGGATAGTGATATAAATGAGAGAATCTATTGGCTCATCATTTTTGGTTAACGTAATAATTGTATTTGTTGCTGTGATGATGCTTTTACTTGTGGGTTCTTTGAGTTATTCAAGAACCTTTAAAATTAAAAATAAAATAATAGATATTATTGAAAAGTATGAAGGATATAACGCTAGTGCTGCTAATGAAATAGAAGAGCTTTTGTCTAACATGGGATATAAAGTTAATGCATATGGAAAACAAAA
Source organism: Mycoplasmatota bacterium (assembly GCA_012840755.1). Taxonomy (GTDB): domain Bacteria; phylum Bacillota_I; class Bacilli_A; order RF39; family UBA660; genus DUWA01. Next base: position 11,136 of record DUWA01000158.1, read on the forward strand.
GTGTGATACAAGTAGCGGTGGAGAGGCATTAAATGATTACTCTAGTAACTATAGGTATTGCGTTATAGAATATTCATCATCACGTGGAGTTTATTATGGAGTGACAGCTTATATTTATTTTGAGATTCCACTTTTAAATAATGTGTTAGAGTTTCCTATTTATGGAGAAACCAAGACTTTTTATGATATGACAAATTAAGAGGAGATGGTAGAATGAATGTTATAATATCTAATGTTAATCAGAGAATGCTCGATGAACTTAATATAGATGTTATAAAAAGAATGAATGGAGAATATGATGTCGATGATATTATAAGTCAGTTCCAACATTATTTTTTTCAAAGAATGATTCTGGATATAACAGCTTTAAAAAATTATAAAGATATAACAACATTACAAAAGTTATCTATTGCACTTAATATGGATAAGATTATTCTATTGTTAGACGATTCTGAAGAAAGTACATCTCCTGGATATTTATCTAAATTAATATCAATTGGTATTTATAATTTTACAAAGAATCTAGAAGGAATAATGTATTTATATAATAATCCAAATACTTATAGAGATGTTGCTCAATATCATCAATTAGAGCCTGTTGTTAATAATATTGTTAAAACAGCTGAGATTAGACAAAAAGGAACTATTGTTATTGGAATTAAAAATGTCACTAAGCAAGCCGGTGCAACCTCTTTAATTTATATGTTAAAAAAACAATTGGAAAAAAATTATTCAATTTTAGCATATGAAATAGACAGAAAAGATTTTGCTTTTTTCAAAGATAAAAACATGATAAGTATACAATCTGGACAACTGGCTAGTGAAATTATTAAAAATAATAAAATAGATATTATATTAGTAGATATAAATAATAGTATGGAGGCAGAGTATTTGGTACATGAAACTATATATTTGATTGAGCCTTCTATTATAAAGTTAAACAGGTTAATGGCTATTGATCCGAGATGTTTTGCTAAATATAAAGATAAAAAGGTTGTTTTAAATAAAAGTTTACTAACTTCTAAAGATGTAAGTGATTTTGAATATGAATCAAGACTGAAGGTGTTTTTTAACATGCCACCTTTAAATGATAGGAGTAAGGAAAACCCATCTTTAAGTGATTTTATCAGAAAACTTGGTCTAAGCAAATGAGAAAAGTATAAATTTTATGTAAAAAGGGGAATAATTATTTATTATTCTTTTTTGTTGTGTTATAATAAATATATTATTTAGGAGGATTTATGAAAGATATTTTCAATAAAAAGTTATATATTTTTCTATTTATAGTTGGCTTTTTTATGTTTGCTGACAATACATTAGCACTTACTTGTGAATATAACCTAACTGAGGCATCGCAAAATGCAAATGTGAATAAAATTAAATTTGATATATCTAGCAATTCCGTTTTCAAAATTTATGAAGATAACAAAATTGTTTGTGATGGTGGAAGTGATATGAGATGTTCCGCTTCATATGCAGTTGCTAAAATGGTAGATATCAATAAATGTTTTGATTATATAACAAGAAATTTCCAAAGTAGTTTGATATCTTATAGTGCAGGAACTGTTGCTAATCATAATTATACATTGTCAACTTTAAAAGAAGTGTCTTGTTCATTTAGTGCACGAAAAAGTGGTTATGAACTAGTAGCAGTAAGATGTATTAATGATAAATGTACACTTAGGAACGATGGGAATGTTATTGTATTTTCAACAAAACCATGTGATAAATATAGATATTTAAATTATGATGGTTCACAATATTTATTAACGGATGACCCGAACTCAACTCATATAAGTTACTTATATAAACAAGATCTATCTAAAAAGGTTTCTTGCATGGGTATTGACAATATACCAATTAGACTACCCAACATTACGAGTAAAATTGTAAATATTATAAAAATAATAGTTCCTGTTATTTTAATAGTAATAGGAATGGTTGATATAGCTAAATCAGTAATGTCTCAAAAAGATGATGAAATTAAAAAAGGGCAAAAAATATTTATTAAAAGATTAACTACAGCCGCATTGATATTTTTTGTTATAGTAATTACACAGACAATAATTAATTTAGTTGCTGGAAATGAAGCTCAATCAATAATAGACTGTATGAATTGCTTTTTGAATAATAAGTGCTAGATATAGGGGGTTTTTATGAAAAAAATAGATAGTAAAGCTTATAAAAAATTATTTTTATCTTTAGTAATAGTAATTGCATCATTTGTGCTGATATTTTTAGGAATATATATATATAAGAGTATTACTGAGAGAAATGTTTCTTATGAAAAACTTGAATCTATGATGTTGAATGCTGCTAAAAGATATTTTGATAGTGAAGGTCTTCCTGATGTTGATGGACAAACAAAAGAAGTATCAATTCCAAATTTAGTTAGTAGTGGTTATTTAAAATCGTTGGATAAACTTACTAATGATACTACTTGTAGTGGATATGTGAAAGTTAATAATAATGGAGGTTATAATTTATTTATACCATATTTAAAATGTAAAGATTATAAAACTAAAACTTTATCAGATGCAATAAAGTCTAATATAACAACTAGTGGTGCTGGTTTATATGAAATTAATAATGAGTATGTTTTTAAGGGCGAATTTGTTTCAAATTATGTTAAATTTGCAAATTCAATATGGCGAATTATAAAAATTGATAAAGATAATAATATCAGGTTAATAAGAACTAAGAGATTAGAAAACAATGAACCATGGGATGATAGATACAATACTTCTAAAAATGCTAATGTTGGTATAAATATATATAACGTTAGTAGAATCAAGGAAAAACTTAATAGTGTTTATAATAACCCTAAAATATTTACAGAGAATGATAAGAAACATATCGTATCATCAAATGTGTGTGTTGGAAAAAGAAGTCTTAACAATCCGTCGTTAAACAACACTGATTTATGTAGTGAAGTAGTTGAAAATCAATTTTTGTCATTAGTTGATATAACAGAATATTATAATGCGAGTTTAGATTCTGATTGTAAAAGTTTGAATGATTTATCATGCCAAAATTATAATTATTTCACTGATTTTTATGTTTCTGGTTGGACTACTACTGCTGTTTTAGAGAACACCTATGAGGTTTATAAAACTATACTAGGAGAGCCATGTAAAAATAATGCATATGAACAAAATTATTTTTATATAGTTTTACATGTTAGTGGAAACGAAAAACATCTAAGTGGTAGCGGGACATCAGAAGATCCTTTTATAATTGAAGAGTAAAGTTATTTACATTTTTAAAGAATTTATTGACAAAAAAATAAATAAATAGTATTATATAATTGTTTAGGAGGAATATATATGTATGCAAATTTATTATCTTTAGATACAAATCTTAATTATACTTGTGGCAGTGGAACAGGTTTTGTTTTCTCAGGAGTTTTACCACAAACTGTTTCTACAATTGTAACAATTATTAAAATAGCTATACCAATATTATTAATTATTTTTGGTATGCTTGACTTAGGGAAAGCGGTTATTGCACAAAAAGATGATGAAATTAAAAAAGGACAACAAACTTTTATCAAAAGACTTATTGCAGCTGCAGTAGTGTTCTTTGTAGTAGTAGTTGTACAATTAGTTGTTGGTCTGGTAGCTGGAGCTTCAAAAGACAGTATATCAAAATGTATAGATTGCTTTATATCTGGAAATGATCAAAGCTGTACAATAGCGAAATAGTAATTTATTTACAAATGCTTTATAAAATAAAAGAATACAATTGTGTATTCTTTTTCTTTATGATATAATGTATGTGTAAAAAAATATATTTTAAGATAGAAAAGTAGAGGAATCATATGTTAAAAAGAACTGTTAAAATTTTTGGATATGTAACAATATTTTATATAATGTCAATGTTTACAATGAATGTTAATGCACAAACACATACGTGCAAATATGACACATTGGATTTGTATGGTAAACCACATAATAGTTCGCTATATATTGAATTTCAATATAATGAATCTGAATATAATCCTATTTCTGGGACTATGAGGTGTGGTAAAAACAAAACAGCATGTGGATATGCAGGAATGCCATATAAATCTTTAGAAAACGGATGTAAACCGGAAATATATTCAGTAACTATCAATGGTCAAACATCTTTTTCATATGATGGTGAAAAGTTGAAAACAACAAAAGGAGTGGGAGGATATAATACATCCCAACTTATATATGCAACAGATCGAAAAGTTAAAGTTACTTTTGATTATGGAGATCAGATTGTAGAGACTGAGGAAATTATATTTGGGGAAATACCAGCAAAACCGAGAGAAGTGAAAAAAGATCAGTTTTATTTTGCAGCTTGGAGGTATGAAGAAGATAATACTAAAGTGTATTATTTCGATAGACCAATTTTAAAAGATACGAAATTTATAGCTCAATATGAAAGTTTAATCATTTCTTCACCTGGGGCAAATGGTCCTAATGTTAGTTGTGGTTCAATAACAGATATACCAAAACAACTTCCAAAGCTATTTAGTATATTTATTGATTTGATAAAAATAGTTGTTCCTATTGGGATAGTTATTAAGAGTATGATAGATATATCAAAGGCTGTTATGTCTCAAAAAGAAGATGAAATGAAAAAAGGAACACAAATGTTTATA